>NZ_JBWKJZ010000026.1:0-142682 GCF_056431945.1 Streptomyces sp. NPDC045778 | reverse complement strand
GGTGTGGCGTCCCCCCCCTTTCCCCCCCCCCCCCCTCCCCCCCCCCCCCCGCCGCCCCCCCCCCCCCCCCCCCCCCCCCCCCCCCCCCCCCCCCCCCCCCGGCGCCGTTTCACGACTTGCGCAGCACCACGCCTTCCTGACCCGGCCGGCGGACCGGCCGTGCCTGATCGTTACGCCACCGCAGCGCCGCCCGCAGCGGGCGGCGCATTCCGCAGCAGCGGCCCGCCCGGGAGCCGGTGGTCGCCGCCGCCCTAGCGACGTCCGCCGCCAGGGCGATGACCACTCCTGTCACCGCTCCCGCGACGGCCAGCGCGGCCCGTCGCCGCGAGGGTCCGGGAGACGCCGAGAGTGTCGAAAGCATGGAGGACACAGCGCGCACAGAGCACTTCCTCTCCGTAGTCCGGTCAGCGGGTGATCCGCTTTTGTGATCACCCGCCGAGAGGCTGCGCCTGAACTGCCCCGATATGCATGCGGCGTCGGGAATCAACCCCTGTGAGTGATCAATAACGCCCGCAGGGCGGCGCGGCGGGAGCCGCACCGGCGCCGGTTTCAGCCCCGAAGCCGCCCACGGCCCGCCCTGTCCGCGCCCGGCGCCCGATGTGCAATGGGAAGCGAGGGAGCAGGCACGGAGAGGGTGGGCGGGGCTTGTGACGGGTGGGGCGCGGTGCGATCCTTGCCGCCATGCCGGTCACTCCTCGCCCGCCCGATCACGGATCGGTCCTCGCGGAGGTGAGGAGAGTGCGACGCGCCGGACTCGTCAGGCTGCGCGAGCTGGACACCCCCGAGCTCGTCCGCATCGCCCGTGAACTGCACCCGCCCGGCACCGGGTTGACCGACACCTCGGCCGTCGAGCGGCTCCTGCGCGGCGCCGTGTCCGCCGTCGGCGGGGGCACCCTCCAGGTCGCCGCCGAGTACAGTCTCGGACTCGCCCAGGGCACCCGCGACTGGCCCGCCGCCGACCGGCGCAGACGCGCCGCCCAGGAGTACGGCGTCAGCGTCGAACGCTTCCGCAAGCACCACGAGTTGATCGTGCTCGGACAGGTCGCCGAGCAGATCGTCGGCATCGGGGCCCGCGCCCTCGCCGGCCCCGGCAGCACCCGCCCGGACACGGGCGGGACCGTTACCGCAGGGCCCGAAGAGCGGCTTCCGGGGAGCCTGTTGGTGCCGCGCGCGCACCGCGAGGTGCCCGTCCGCCTCGCGCGGCGCACCGTCGCCACCACCGTGCACGTCCACTCCGTGGACCTGCTGCGCGACGTCGACGTCGTCGTGTCGCCGTCCAACACCTACTTCGCGCTGCCCGCCGCCTACAAGTCGTCCGTCGCGGCGACGCTGCGGCGGGCCGGGGCGCGCAGAGACCCCTCGGGGGGCCTCGTCGAGGACCACGTCCACGACGAGTTACGGGGGTGGGCCTCCCAGCACGGGGTGCCGGGCCGGGGGGCCGCGCCCGGGACGGTCGTCGCGACCTCCGCCGGGGCGCTCGCCGAGCAGGGCATACGGCGGATCTACCACGTCGCGGTGGCCGTTCCCCGGCCCGGCACCAACGACTACGACGTCCAGCCCGCCGACGTCACCCGCGGCGTGACCCGCGCCTTCGCCCTCCTGCGCGAGGAGTCCGCGCACGGCGGCGGACCGCCGCTCACCTCGATCTGCCTGCCGCTGCTCGGCGCGGGCCGCGGCGGCCTCTCGCCCCTGGAGAGCTTCGCCGCGCTCTGGGCGGCCGTCGAGGCCGAACTCGCCCGCGGCGCCGAGTGGGACGTGCACTTCGTGGTACGCCGCCACGCCCGCGCCGACCTCGTCGAACGGCTCCTGACCGGGCTCGGCGGCGGGGGCGGCCCCGGCGGCGGAGCCGGACGATGACGCGGTACCCGGGCGCCCACCGCCCCCTGGCTGCCCACCGCCCCCTGGGCCGCCCCCGCGACAACCGTCCCAAGAGCCGCCCGCGGGCGGCGGGCAGCACCCGTACAGGAGGAACGGCGCCGTGAACCCCTACCTCGTCCTCGCCGTCGCGGCGGCCGAATGGGACCGCGTCGCGACCCGCCTGGAAGGCGCGCCGCGCGAGCGTCTCGCCGCGCTCCTCGCCGACGTACGCCGCGAGGGCGCCGACGAGACGGTCCGGCGGGCCGCCGCCGAGGACGCCGCCGGGCTGCTGCGGGAGCGGCTGCCGGAGGAGTTCGGCGGCGCCGGGCCCGCGGGGGAGCAGGGGCGGCTCGTCCTGAGCGTGCCCGACGCCGGGAGCGACCCGCACCCCGTCCACCACGGCTACGCCGCCGAGGACCTGGCCGTGCTCCTGATGGACGGCCACCGCATGGTCGGCCCCGTGCTCGGGCCCGTCCGCGACCGGCTGCTCGCCGCCCCCGCCTGGGACGCGGCCGCCGTGCGCCGCCGCGGCGGGCGGCCGGACGCGCCGGGCCTCATCCGGCTGCCCGGCGTCGGCGGGCGGGCGCGCCTTCCCCGCTTCCAGTTCACCGGGGACGCCCGGCCGCTGCCGGTCGTCGTCGAGGTCAACACGGTCCTCGAAGCCGACCGCGACCCGTGGGGCGCCGCCGACTGGTGGCTGTCCGGCAACGCCTGGCTCGGCGACCGCCCCGCGAGCCTCCTCGGCACCGGCGGCGAGGCGCGGCTCGCCGACACCGCGCGGCTGCTGATGGAGGAGGACTAGCCGTGCCGAACTACCGCCCTCCGACCGCCCTGACCGGCACCCCCGGCAAGGCGACGCTGCCGAGCGGCACGACCCTGTACCGCGTGCACTCCGCCCGCCGCGACGCCGCCGCGTTCAACCCGCGCCCCGCGCACTGCCTGTACGGCGGCGGCCGCTTCGACGGCACGCCCTGCGATCCGTACGCCTATCTCTACGCCGGGCTCAGCGCGGCCGCCGCGGTCTGCGAGGCGCTCCTGCGCTCCCTGCCCTTCGACCCCGGGGGCGGGCCGCGCCTGCTGCCCCGCGCGAGCGTGGCGGGCCGCCGCCTGAGCGTGCTGCGGCTCACCGCGGACCTCGACGTCGTCCCGCTCCTGACCGGCCGTGACCTGGCCGCCGTGCACCAGGACAGCTGGCTGGTGCACACCGAGGCCCACGACTACGCGTACACGCGCGACTGGGCGCACTGGATCCGCGGCCACACCGAGCCCTGGGCGCGCGGCCTGCTGTGGTCCGCCAAGCGGGAGCCGGGTGAGCACGCCGTGGTCCTCTTCGGCGACCGCTGCCCGCCCGGCACGGTGTCCTCGGTGGAGGAGGCCGCCGTCGACTTCGGCACGGCCGAGGGCCGCGAGTGGCTCGACGCCCTCGTGGAGCCGTACGCCATCAGGCTCGCGCCGGAGGAGGGGACCGCGCTGTGACCGCCGACGCGACCTCCGATGACGCCGCCGCCACCGCCGACGCCGGCGACCTCACCACCGAGGACCTGTACGCCGAGCGGGCCGCCCTGCTCGACGCGCTTGCCGCGCTGCCGCCCGACGACCCGGACGGGCCCGAACGGTGGGGCCGGGTTGGGCATCTGAGCTACGTCGCCTTCCTGTGGGAGCACCGCCCGGACGACCTGCGCCAGGCGGCCGAGGCCTTCGAGCGGGCCTTCGTCGCCCCCGGGGACTCCGCCGACTGGGCCCTGTGGCGGGCCGCGTACGCGCAGACCGCCCTGTGCCAGTACACGGACGAACCGGGGCCCGCGCTGCTCGACACCGCGCTGCGGCTGCACGAGGAGGCCGCCGCCCACGCCGACGCGCTCGACCCGGCCGTCCTCATCGAAATACGGACGAACCAGGGTTACTTGTGCCTGGACCGGGCCCTGCGCTTCGGCGGCGGCCCCGCCGCCGCCCAGGCCGCCGCCGCGCACTACGGCGAGGTCCTCGCGGCCGCCGACCCGTCGAGCGACCTGCCGGGCGTGCGCTACAGCAGGGGCGTCGCCCTGATGGAACACGCGTGGCCCGCCCTGGACAGGACCGGCCTGGAAGAGGCCAGGGGAGAGCTGGTCCGCGCCCTGAGCGAAGCCCGGCAGCGGCCCGGTGACCCGCCGGAGTGGGCCCAGGAGGCCGCCGCCCGGGCCGCGACGGTCCGCGTCGTCGTCTGGAGCGCCTGGCCGGACCCGGCGCTCGCCACCGCCGCCGAAGCGGAGGCACGGGAACTCCTCGCCGACCCCGGGACCGAGCAGGCACTCAACCCCCGCTATCTCGACGGGTTCGCACGCGTGCTGTACGAGGGGGCCACCCTCCGCGGTGACGCGGCGGGCCGCGAACGGGCCGTCCGCCTGGTCCGGCGCGCGGTCACCGAGTGGCGGCCCGAGCGGGACGGCCGCATCGCCGCGACCGCGTTCTTCCTCGGCCTGTGGCAGCAGTCGCTCTTCCAGGACGACCCGGCCCCGCGCCGCGTCCGCGACGTCGCCGAGGCGGCACGGCTACTCCTCGCCGACGAGGGGGACGACGAAATGGGCCGCAGGGCCCAGGAGATGGGGCGGATGTGGGTGGGCTGGGCCCGGTTCATGGGCGCCGAACTCGGCCTCGAACCGGAGGACGACGGCCTGTTCCCCGGGACGAAGGGCGACGAACTGGGCCTGGACCAGGTGATCCAGGGGTTCATGAACGCCCTGGAGGAGGGCCGCACGTATATCGACCACAGCCGGGTGTTCGAGGGCTTCCCCGGCATGTCGGCGGGCTCCACGGGCCTGGAGGGCGCCCCCGAGCGCCTGGACCGCGCCTTCGCGGCCTGGCTCCGTACGGAGTCCGAGGAGGAGCGCGCGGCGGTGGCCCTGGAGATCCTCCCGTACCTCACGGTGATCGACCAGATCGTGCCCATCGGCCCGAAGCACACGTACGCGCTGATCGACTGCGTCCTCGCCTTCCGGCCCGACGACCCCGACTGGCAGCGCCGGGCCCACGCCGTCGTCGCGAGCGTCCGGCTGCGGGAGGAGACCGCGGGCGGGGGCGACGGCCTCGACGAGGTGATCGACCACTTCGCACGGGCCGAGGCGCCTTCGGACCCGCAGGCGCCGCCCCCGCCCGCCGGCTCCCCGGACGCCGACCAGCGGCACCGCGACCGCGTGGCCTTCGGCCGCATGCAGGCCTTCCGGCAGCGCGGCCTCTACGCGGGCACCGGCGACGACCGCGAGACCGCCCGGGCGGAGTGGGAGCGACTGCGCGAAAGCCCGCACATCGGCGAGCACACCCGGCGGGTCACGGACGCCCACCACGCCGCGCTCGCCGCCCAGGAGGCCGCCGCGCGCGGCGACCTCGACGCCGTCGACCGGCACATCGGCGACGCGGCGCGGGCCCACGACGCGCTCGCCGACGACCACCCCGGGCGCGCCGAACTCGGCACGCTGATCGAGAACGTCCTCATGGTCAGGGACGCCCTCGCCGCCTCCCTCGGCCGCCCGGCCGCGCCCCCGCCCGTCGCCCGCCTCACCGCGGCCCGGCTCCGCGCCGAGGCCCGGCGGCTGCCGCGCGACCGCCACGCCTGGGTCCTCGGCGACCAGGGCCTCATCCACTTCGCCCGCGCCTGCGACCCCCTGGACCCGGACGGGCTCCAGGAGGCCATGGGGCTGCTGCGGGAGGCGTACGAGCTGAGCGAGGAAGGCGGCGACGACTGGCTGCGGTACGGGGCGGGGCTCGGCGTGTGCCGGTGCACGGTCGCGGAGTCCGAGCGCGACCCCGCCGCGCGCGCCCGCGGCGTCGCCGCCGGACTCGCCCTCCTGGAGCGGGCGTTGAGTGGCTGCGGTGGCCCCGAACACCGCCTGTACGCCTCCACCGGCCTCTCCCTGGCCCGCGCCCACCGCACCCGCGACGACCGGCGCCGCGACGACCGCGCCGCCGCCCGCCGCACCGGGCTCGACGCGCTGCGCGGGCACGCCTGGGCCGCGCTGCTCCAGTCCGGTACGGGGCACGCCGCGCGGGCCGCCGCGCAGGCCACCGACGCGGCCGTCGAAGTCGCCGCCTGGTGTCTGCGCGACGGGGCGCTTGAGGACGCGGTGCGGGCGCTCGACGCGTGCCGGGGCCTGGTGCTGCACGCGGCGGTGACCTCGAGCACCGTGCCCGAGCGGCTCGTCGCCGCGGGGCGCCGGGAACTCGCCGAGGAGTGGGAGGCGTGCGCGGTGGCGGCAGGCGATGCCACGCCGACCGTGCCCAGCGCGCTGCGCCGCCGCGTGCTCGCCGCACTCACCGGCTCCGACGGCGCGCAGGACAGGCTGCTCCTCGACCCGCCCGCCGTCGACGAGATCGGCCGTGCTCTGCGCACGCTCGGCAAGGACGCCTTGGTGTACCTGGTGCCCGCCGCCGAGGGCGTGGGCGGCACCGCCGTCGTCATCACGGCCGACGGCGCCGCGCACGCCGTCGCGCTGCCCCTGCTCACCGAGGACGCGGCACCGCTGCGGGCCTACGACCCGGCCGCCGGAGCCGGGCGCGACCTGGGCCCGGCGCGGCCCGGGCCCCGCCTTCCGCCGCTGCGTGAGCAGTTGGACCGGCTGTGCGGCTGGGCCTGGTACGCGGGCGTCCGGCCGCTGTTCGACGCGTTCAGCGCGCCAGGACGCGAGCCGCGCCTGGTGCTCGTGCCGATGGGCGGCCTCGGGCTCGTGCCCTGGCACGCCGCGTGGACGGACACCGCCGAGGGACGCAGATACGCGCTGCACGAGGCGGAGATCTCGTACGCCGCGTCCGCACGCCTGCTCTGCGAGGTGGCCGCGCGTCCCGCCGTGCCGCACACCGGGGCCGCGCTCGTCGTCGGCGACCCCACCGGCGACCTGAGGTACGCGGGCGAGGAGGCGGACGCCGTGCAGCGCGCGTTCTATCCGCGCGGGCAGTTCCTGGGGCGCCGCGCGGGCGGCGCCGCCGACGGGCCCGGCACCCCCGCCGAGGTGGTGTCCTGGCTGACCCGGGACCCCGACGCGGAGGGGGCACAGGGCGCCGAGGGCGCGGTGCTGCACCTGGCCTGCCACGCCGCCGTCGCCCGCGACGCCCACCGCACCGCCTACCTCGCCCTGCACGGCGGTGACCTCGCGGCGGAGGAACTCACCGAGGCGATGGCCTCGGGGCGCCGGGGGCGGCTCGGCCTGGTGCTCCTCGCCGCCTGCCGCAGCCATGTCTCCGGGCACGGCGACAACGAGGCCTACAGCCTCGCGACCGCGTTCCTGGTCGCGGGGGCGCGCTCGGTGGTCGGCTCGCTGTGGCCGGTGCCCGACGACGCCACGTCCGTCCTGATGTTCCTGACCCACCATTTCCTGCGCACCGAGAGCGAGCCGCCCGCGCGGGCGCTGCGCCGCGCCCAGCTGTGGATGCTCGACCCGGCCCGCGCGCTGCCCGCCGCGCTGCCCGCGCCGCTCGCCGAGCGGGCCCGCCGGATCGACCCGGACGACCTGAGCGCGTGGGCGGGCTTCACGCACCTGGGGCGGTAGGCGCGGCCCCCGGCACGACCGTGCGCAGGCACAGCGTGCGGGCCGTCCAGAGGCCGGGCGACGCCGCCCCGCCGACCCGGCCCAGCTCTCGGGAGGCCCGTCGAGGGGACTCGACGCGCAGTACGTCGAAGCCGGCGGCCGGGCGCGAGCGCGCGCTCGCGCCGCCCCGCGGGTCCCAGGCGGGCAGGTGGAACGGCACCGTGTTCAGCTCGCCCTCGGCGACGATCAGCTTCAGCCAGTCCCGCGCGTACGCCCCGGGGACGGCGGGCCGCGAGGCGGGGAGCGACAGCTGCACCGGGTCGCCCTCCAGCGCGTACCCGGTGCGGCCGGGACCGATGAGGTCGCCGGGGAACAGCGTGGAGTGGCTGGCGTAGCTGTCGGTGAGGTCGAGCAGCACGCACCACAGGGTGCGTCCGGGGGAGCGGTTGTGGAGCCGGATGGAGACCCAGGGTTCCCTCGGCCCGGCCTTGTCCGCCTCGTCCGTCCCGTACGCGCGGACGATCTCGCCGCTTCCGTCCGGCACCAGCGCCTGGCCCGGTGGTGCGCCCCAGGGCGTGATCTCCACCTGGATCAGGTTGTCGAGCACCGAGGGCCTCGGGGTGAGGTCCCGCAGCTGGTGCCAGCGCGTGAGGTGCGCGAGGCAGTCCACGACCCGCAGCGCGTCCTCGTCCGTGCCGGTGAACGGCAGCGGCCCGGTGAACGGCGTCCCGTCCCGGCGGAGCACCCGGGCGCGGCCGTCCCGCACCAGCACCCGGAAGTGCGGGTCGCCGGTGTCCTCGGGCGCCCCCACGGCCCTCAGCAGCGGCGCGGGCACCCCGCCGGGACCGGCCATGGCCAGGGCGGACCGCAGCACGCCGACGGCGTCCGGGGCCGCTTCGAAGGCCACGGTGGCGGGCGCGAGCGCGAGGGCGGAAAGGGCCACGGGGTAGGCGCGGTCCGGGCCGGGCTCCCAGCCGACGGGGGTGACGAGGGTGCGGTCGGGGCGGACGTCGCGGGCGCGGACGACGGGTGCTTCCGGCTCGCGGGCGGGGGCCGCGGTGGCGGGGGTGTCCGAGGAAGCGCCCCCGGCCGCCTCCCGGGCCTCCTCCCGCACCACCCGGAACTCCGTCCCCTCCGCCCCCGCCCCCTCGCGCAGCCCGTGCCCCGTCCCGCAGTCGACCTCCCAGCCCTGGGGGCCGTACCGCAGCCGGTGCGGGCCGGGGGGCTGGGCCAGGGCCCCGCCGAGGAAGGGCCGGTCGGCGATGCCGGGCGCCGCCGGGTGGAGCACCGGCTGCTGGAGCCCGCCGCCGCGCTGCACGCGCGCGTCCGCCGCCGCGAGCAGTTCGCGGTACGTGGCGTCCGGGCCCGCCGCGCGGACCGCGCCGAGCAGCGCGTAGGTGAACGCGCCGTGCGGGCGCCCGCCGAAATACCCCTCGTACGACAGCTGATCCAGGCGGCTCGCGGCGAGCAGCACATGCCGTTCCGGGCCCTGGCGGAGCGGCACGTCCCGGGCCGGGAGCGCGCGCCGCGGCGGCTCGGCCGGGGGCGCGAACCGGGCCGTGAGGCCGCCCACGTCACGGGTCGCGCCGCCGGAGAAGCAGCAGTCGATGACCGCCACGACGTGCGCGCCGCGCGCCGCGACCTCGTCGAGGAGCGCGCCGAGCCGCTGGTCCGCCAGCGTCCCGTCCGCGCACAGCAGGGCCTGCGAACGGCCGGTCGCCTCGGTCAGGAGCGCGCTCCCGGACGCCCATGTGTGCGTACCGTGCCCGGAGAACCAGAACACCGCCGTGTCGCCGTCCCCGGCCGCCCCGAGGAAGTGGCGGACGCCGTCCTCCACGGCCGCGACCGTCACCTCGGCGTCGCGGACGACGGCGGTCCGCGCCGCGCCGCCGGTGCGGTGCGCGAGCAGCGCCCGCGCGGCCTCCACGTCGTTCACACAGCCCAGCAGCGGCCGGGCGGAGCCCCCCTGGGGGTAGGCATTGACGCCCGCCAGGAACGCGTACAGATCCGTCATGGCGGAGAGTGTGTCAGCGCGCCCCGGTCGAAGAGGCGCCGTCCCGGGGCGGGAACAGGGCGTCTTCCGGTTCTCCTTGGGGCGCCTGCCAGCCAACTTGCGCTATCGCAGGCATGATTGACGAAACATCACTAGTCTGCCTGTCTCGTGTCAGCAGTCGGGGGAGCACATGGGCCACTTGGAACGGCCGCGGCGGATCGTGGCGCCGGGCGCGGGCGCGGGCGCGGGCATGGGCTCGGCGGCGAACGCGGCGTCGAACGCGGGGGCGCGCGCGGGGGCGGCGCCGACCACCTGGGCCGGTGTCGGGCCCACGCGCCGCGAGCACTTCCGGCCGCGGGGACGTGAGCTGCGCGAGACGGTCGCGCGCCTGGACTCCGGGCTCGACGAACCGGCGTGCCGCACGCTCGCGGGCCGCGTCCGCGCGGAGTACGACACAGCGTACGGCGTCGTCCCTCTCGGCCTTTTCGCCCGCTGCCACCTCGGCCCGCCCTACGTGGACCACCGGCTCGACCTCTTCGGCGTGATCCTGCGGCACTTCGCGCCGTCCGACCCCGTGCCCGCGCCGTTCGCTGCCGCCCGGACGCTCGTGCGCTCCGGCGGCTACGCCTACGTGGAGGTCTACACCGGCGGCCTCCTGATCCCCGTACTGGACGACGGGACCGTCGTACGCCCGTGAGCGCCCCGGCCCGCAGGACGCCGACCGCACCCGCTCACGCTGAACCGGAGGGACGCGCATGCTCGAACGGGACCTCGCCCTGCACAACAAGGTGCAGCACGTCACCCAGCTCGTGCTCGGCCTCGCCGAGCAGGTGCGGTCGGTGTCCGGGCAGGTGGTGGCCGTCGAGGACGGCCAGCAGCAGACCCGCGACGAACTCCAGCAGCTGCGCGCGGAGTTCCTCGACTTCGTCGAGACCGCCCGGCTCACGGCCAACGTGCAGCGCGCCGAGACCCGCGTCGGCGTCATCCAGGATCAGGTGGACCACGAGTTCGGCCACCACAAGACGGTGCGGCGCACCGCCGTGGGCATGCTCCAGGCCTTCGACCTCGGCCTGGTCTCCGAGGACACCGTACGGACCGTCGGCGACCAGCTGATGATCCAGACCCCGCGCTACTGGCTCGCCCCCGCCCTGGTCGCGCTCGCCTCCTGGTCCGCCGACGACCGCGCCCTGTGCGAGCGGGCCGTGGAGGAGGCCTTCCGCCGCGCCCCGGACCGCACCTCGCTGTTCTTCGCCCTGGTGCTGCGCCGCCAGGGCCGCGAGGCGGCCGCCGTGCGCTGGCTGCGTCACTACCTCCTGGCGCAGGACCCGGCGGCCCTCGGCCGCGAGTTCGCCGTCATCCTGGAGTCCATCGCCCAGGGCGCGTTCGGTCTCGCGGGCCGCGAGCTGCTCGCCCGCACCCTCACCGACTGGCGCGCCCGCCTCCTCGACGACGAGCCGAAGCGGCACCAGCAGGTCACGCGCTGGCGCGACGAGATCGAAGGGCTGCGACAGGGCTCGGCCACCGAGGCCTTCCCGCGCCTGGCCCTGGTGACCCCGCAGTGGCCCCAGCTCGATGACGTGCTGCGCTCGGCCAGCGCGCACCAGGTGGTCCTGGACAAGTACCGGGCCGTCATGGAGGGCGAGTTCGCCACGTCGCAGCGCATCGAGGACGCCGTCGACGACATCCTCGACCGCCTCGTGTCCGAGTACGACGACGAGGAACTGCCGCTCCGCCGCGACCTCGCCTTCCAGCACGCCGTCATCGACCACGACGGCGACCTGGCCGCCGCCCGCAAGGCCGCCGACGCCGACGCCGCCTCGTACAGCGAGACCCTCGACTATCTGACCGTGCAGTCCGCGGCGGCCCTGAACCCGCCCGCGATCGGCACGTCCAAGGCCACCCAGCGCCTCGCGGTGGCCAGTTGTCACGAGTGGTTCCTACAGGCGCACACCGGCTTCACGCGCGACTACCGGAGCAGGGTTCCGCAGGATGTGCGCGCCGCCTACAGCACCGCGCTGACCGTGGCCCAGCGGCCCTTCCGGCTGCCGCGCTGGGAGCTGTCCTTCGCCCGGCCCCTGGACGAGCTGGAACGCTCCCTCGGCGACCACTGGGACCGGCACATCGGGCCCTTCGTCCAGCAGTTCGCGTACCCGCTGGTGCGCAAGTCCTTCGGACTCGGTGCCGTCGTGGTCGCCATCCTGGTGCTCGGCGGGCTGCTCAACGTCGCCTTCGGCCTGGTGGCAGGGGCCCTCGCCGGCCTGGTGGGCGGCCTCGTCATCCGCCACCGGGACCGGGCCGCGCGCCGCGTCCAGGACGGGGCCCGCGCCCACTTGGAGAAGCACAAGGGCGCCTCCCTGCTCCAGCTGCGGACCGCGTCAGCCGAACTCACCGACTGGAACGAGCGCTTCCGAGCCGCAGACGCGGTCGAGGCACGCTGCCGGGAGCTGATCGTGTCCCTGGAGACCGCCGTGCACGGCGGCGGCTCACCGTTCGAGGGCCGCACGGTGGCTCGTGACCGGGCCGCGTCGTGAACGCGGGCGCCGCACCGGACACACCGGACGCACCGGGCGCGCCGAAGAAACGTATCGAAGGAGGGGACAGCAGCCATGAGTTCCGCCCCGGACACCCCGACCCCGACCCCGCCCCCTGACTCCCCGCCCCCCGCCGCCCCCTGGGCCGCCGTGCCGGACGCCGCCGACGTGCGGCGCGCCACCAGCCGGCTGCGGCGGACCGTCGAGGGGCTGCCCGACTGGGAGCCGCTGCCTCCGGGCGAGACGCTGGTGCGGCGGGGCCGGGGCGGAGCGTGAGGTTCCGCCGTCGGCGGGGTGCCGCGCCGCCACCGGAGGCACCCGCCAACCCCGAGCCGGAGACCTACTGGGGCCACGGCGGTCCGTACCACGCCTGGGTGGACTTCCTGCGCCGCTGGGCCGCCGAGGAGGACGTACGCGCCGACGTGCTGCCCGGGCTCGCCGAGGACCGGTTCGCGGGCGAGACCTGGGAGCGGCTCGCGCGCCATCTGACCACCGCGCTCGACCTGCGCCTGCGCGCCTGGGGCGGCCGTCTGACACGGGCGCTGCACGCGGCGGCCGACGAGTTCTCCTACGGCCGCGAGCTGGCCCAGGCCCGCGTGGGGCTGCGGGCGATCCGCGCCGTCGCGGGGCACCCGGGTCTGCCCGGCGCCCTGCGACGCGGCGCCGCCGAGCTGGTCGACCGCCATATCAACTCGCTCCAGGCACAGTTGGAGCAGGGGCTCGACGAAGCCGAGCGGTCCGGCGGGCTCGACGCGCGCCACGCCGAACGCCGCCGCCGGGCCCTGCGCGACAACCCCCTCACGGCGGCCACCGGGCCGGAGGCGGGCACAGGGCGGGAGGCGGGCGCGGGACCGGGGCCGGACCAGCGGCCGCCGGCCCCCGCCGACCCCTGGGGCGCCCGCGACCCGACCGCGCCGCCGCCACGCCGCCGCGTCGTCACCGACTGATGCCGCAACCGCCCGTCCCCGCCGCCGACGCGATGAAAGGCCCCTCACCGCCATGTCGAACTACGCCGAGAGCCTGCGCCACCTGGAGGGCTACCTCTCCGCCCGTGTCCCGGTGATCGGCATGCGCACCATCGAGCAGCGCCGCGCCCTGCGACTGATCGGCGAGGCGGCGCGGCAGCCGCGCCGCAGCGGCATGCCGTTCTGGATCTACACGCGCGCCACAGGGCTGCGCGAGCTGCGCACCAACGCGCCCGTCCACGAGGACCGTTCGCTGACCGGGGCGATGGACTTCGCGGCCGCGCAGTTCAGCGGCAGGGCGAACGCCACCGTCGTCCTCGTCGACCCCGACCACCTGGCGGACGACACCCCCGTCACCCGGCACATCGCCGAGCTGGCCCGGCTCGCCGACGACAACATGGGCAGCATCGTCCTGCTCACCGACACGCCGATCTGGAGCGGTCTCCAGCGCCTCGGCATGAGCCTGCACCTGGACCTGCCGGACCCCGAGGAGATGTACGGCACGCTCACCGGCTTCCTCAAGGACCACCAGGGCCACCTCCCCATCGAGTGGACCGAGGACGACACCCGCCGCGCGGCCGAGTTCCTGAACGGGGTCACCGAGGCCGAGTGCGTCAACCTCATGGCGACGATCGCCGCGAAGGGCTCCGTCGAGCGGGACGACGTCCTGGGGCTCGCGCGGGCCAAGGACCGCATCTTCAGCAACCTCATGGGACTGGAGCGGGTGGTCCTGAAGGAGAGCGACTACGCGGTGGGCGGACTCTCCAGCCTGCGCGAGTGGCTGCGCCGCAAGCACCGCCTTCTGCACGCCGACCTGCGCGGCACGGACCTGCGGCCGCCGCGCGGCGTGCTCCTGGCCGGCGTGCCCGGCTGCGGCAAGTCCCTGTCGGCCAAGGCCATCGCCCACACCTGGCGCCTTCCGCTGTACCGCCTGGACATGGCCAGCATCCACGGCAAATGGCTCGGCGAGTCCGAGGGCCGCTTCCGGGAGGCCCTCGCGATGGCGGACCGGGTGGCGCCCTGCGTGCTGTGGATCGACGAGATCGAGAAGGGCCTCGCGGGCCGCGACGACATGTCCGGCGTACCGCAGCGGATCATCGGCCAGTTCCTGTTCTGGCTCCAGGAGTCGCGCTCGCGGGCCTTCGTCGTCGCCACCGCCAACGACATCCGGAGCCTGCCGCCGGAGCTGCTGCGCAAGGGCCGCTTCGACGAGCTCTTCTTCGTGGACCTGCCGGACGCCGCGGACCGCAAGGAGATCATCGAGCTGTACTACCGCCGCTATCTGCGCGCGGAGCCCGAGCCGCGCGAGGTGGAGCGGCTCGTGGACCTCTCCGAGGGGTTCGCGGGCTCCGACATCGAGTCGGCGCTGCACGAGGCGGGCGCGGAGGCGCTCCTGAACGACGGCGCCGCGCGGCTCAAGCCGTCGTTCCTGCCGGACGTCTTCGTCAACACGGTGCCGATGAGCCGGGTCGACCCGGAGCGGATCGAGGAGATCAGGGCCTGGGGCCGGGAGCGGGCCGTGCCCGCGGGCCGGGCGGCCGTGAGCCCGGCACCGGGGGGTGCCGGGCAGACGCGCCGCATCGTGTTCATGGACGACTGATGTTCATGGACGACTGACGGCTGTGCCGCTCAGCGCCCGGTCACTGCCCGGTGCAGTACTGCTGCTCCTTGCCGATCGAGCGGTACATGCAGTCGGAGTTCTCCAGGAGTTGGAGCACCGCGTCGCGGTTGCGGGAGGTCTCGCGCTCGATGACCTCGTCGGGCGGGTAGAAGCCGCCCCCGCCGGAGCGGGGGTACATCTCGAAGGTGTAGCCGAAGATCTTCTGGCTGCCCCAGAGGTAGTCGTCGATGGTGCCGTCGGTGATGTAGAGGTCGCTGGACTGCTCGGGCGTGTAGCCGTTGCTGGCGGCCATCTTGCGGCCGACGGTGGCGAAGGCGTCGTGGTCGTCCTGGGTGAGACCCGGCGCCGTGTCGTTGTACGTGTAGCCGTACGGCCACAGGACCAGCTCGCTGTACGTGTGGAAGTCGATGCCCGTCTTGATCTGCTGCTTGCCGCCGACCACCCGGCTGCGTACGAAGTCCGCGACGACCTTGACCTCGGGCGCGGACTCGGGGGCGCGGCCGCGGTAGGTCTCGGCGCCCGGTGTGCCCGAGGAGCCGCCGCAGCAGCCCCACTTGTAGTTCCAGTTGCGGTTCATGTCGGTGCCGGTGGCGCCGCCCGGGTTGGGCTGCCGGTTCAGGCGCCAGCTGCGGTAGGAGCCGGTGGCGATGTCGTACTCGCCGCCGTCGGGGTTGAGGTCCGGCACGATCCAGATCTCGCGCTCGTTGAGCATCTTGGTGACGCGCGCGTCGCTGCCGTAGCCCGCGCCGAATTCGCGCAGCAGATAGAGGGCCATCTCCACCGTCAGGTGTTCACGGGCGTGCTGGTGGTGGGTGAAGAGGACCTCGGGCTCGTTCTCGTCCGTGCCGACGTTGTCGCTGATCTTGATGGCGACGATGTCGCGTCCCTGGTACGACTTGCCGATCACGCGCTTGCTCATGATGTTCGGGTACTGCTGGAGCCGCTGGCCGATCTCCGCGTTCATCTCCGCGTAGTTGTGGTAGCGGGAGTCGGCGGGCGGGAAGTCCCGCACCCGCACCGGCCCGTCGCCCGAGCGGTCGGGCGGCCCCGCGAGCGCCTTGAGTGTGTAGCCGAGCGCGCGCAGCTTCCGGGCCTGGGCGGCGTTCGCGGAGACCACGACCCCGTGGTCGCCGGCCTCGTCGATGGACACGCCGGTCGCGGCGAGCGCCGTGCGGGCGGCGCGCGTGGCGGGCCCGGGCACGGAGTACTGGCGGATCTCGTCCTCGGCCGCGGCGGCGGCCGCCGCCTTCTTGGCCGAGGGCGACGAGCCGTCGGACGCGTTGGCGCTGAGGGGTGCCGCGACCGCGAGGGCGAGCACGGCCGCGAGGGCGGCTGATCTCTTTCCGCGTATGCGAAGTCGCATGAATGCTCCTGTGGGGGTGGGGGTGGTGCATTGCGACGCATGTGGTGCGGGTGACGCGAGCGGGCGGGGTGCCGGGTGGGCACGGCCCGTGCTGGCCCATGGTCGCGGGATGGCATGTTCTGGTCAACGCGTCTTTGAGCCGACTGTGCGGGGGCCGTGCGGCGGCCCCGCGGTGGCTGTGCGGTGCCTCGGTGACGCCCGCGCGGCCGGGGCGCGCGCCTCCCGTGTCACACGGCCCGCTGCCGTACGACCCCTTGTGCGCCGCGCGTCCTTACGCTTTCTTGATCGCATGGCCGAAACCAAGGGTGGACCCAGCACCGCCGGGGGCGTCGACTCCGCACCCCGCAAGTCCAGTTGGAAGTACATCGGTCCCGGCATCGTCGTCGCCGCCACCGGGGTCGGCGCCGGCGACCTGGTGGCCACGCTGATCGCGGGCAGCAACTTCGGCTACACGCTCCTGTGGGCCGCCGTCATCGGCTGCGTCGTGAAGATCTCTCTCGCCGAGGCGGCGGGCCGCTGGCACCTGTCGACCGGCCGCACGCTCTTCGACGGCTGGGCGAGCCTCGGCCGCTGGACGACGTGGTTCTTCGTCGTCTACGTCGTGGTGTGGGGCTTCGCGTACGGCGCGGCGGCGATGTCGTCGTCGGGCCTGCCCCTCCAGGCCCTGTTCCCCGACGTGATGGACCTGAAGTGGTGGGGCGTGCTCACCGGTGTGGTGGGCCTGGTCTTCGTCTGGTTCAACAAGTACGACGTGTTCGAGAAGGTCATGACGGTCCTGGTCGGCGTCATGTTCGTCGTCACCGTGTACCTGGCGATCCGCGTCACCCCGAACCTGGGCGACGCCGTCGCGGGCCTGCTGCCCGTCCTGCCCGACGAGAAGGACTCGGTGCTCAACACCCTCGGCCTCATCGGCGGCGTCGGCGGCACCATCACGCTGGCCGCGTACGGCTACTGGGTGAACGCCAAGGGCTGGACGAACACGGGCTGGATGAAGGTGATGCGCTTGGACAACCGCGTCGCGTACATCACGACCGGCGTCTTCGTCGTGGCCATGCTCTTCGTCGGCGCCGAGATGCTGCACTCCGCGAACGTGGCGATCGCGAGCGGCGACAAGGGCCTCGTCCAGCTGAGCGACATCCTGGAGAAGGAGTACGGCACCGCCACGTCGAAGCTCTTCCTCATCGGCTTCTTCGCCACGTCCTTCACCTCCCTGATCGGCGTCTGGCACGGCGTGAGCCTGATGTTCGCGGACTTCGTCGAGCACTACCGCAAGTCCCGCACGGGCGCCGACGGCACCGCGTCGACCGGCGCCGAGGTGGCCGCAGGGGCCCGCGAGCGCTCGGTCCCCTTCCGCGCGTACCTGCTCTGGCTGACCTTCCCGCCGATCATCCTGCTCTTCCAGGGCCAGCCGTTCCGCCTGATCATCATCTACGGGGTCCTGGGCGCGGCCTTCATGCCCTTCCTGGCCCTGACCCTGATCTGGCTCCTCAACTCCTCGCGCACGCCCGCGGAGTGGCGCAACGGCTGGCTCAGCAACGGCATGCTGGCGATCGCGGGCCTGCTGTTCCTCGTCCTGTGCGTCAAGCAGATCACGGACCAGGACTGGGGCAGCTTCTTCTGACCTGGGGATGCGGCAGCGCCGCCGTGGCCGTGACCGGGGCGACGGCGGCGCTGCGCAGGCCGGTGGGGCTTACGGCAGGCCGTGGACGTGCGGGCCCACGGCGTTGGACCACGCGTTCCCGTTCAGGGCGTCCCAGTTGGTCGACCAGGTCATGGCCCCCCGGATGCCCGGGTAGGTCTTCGACGGCTTGAACGACCCGCAGTTGGTGCTGCGCGCCAGACAGTTGAGGGCGTTGTTCACGACGGTCGGCGACACGTACCCCGAACCGGCCCCGCGCGGCGACGCGGGCGTCCCGATCCCCACCTGCGACGGCGCGAGCCCGCCCTCCAGCTGGATGCAGGCGAGCGCGGTCAGGAAGTCCACGGAGCCCTGGCTGTAGACCTTCCCGTCGCAGCCCAGCATGGCCCCGCTGTTGTAGTACTGCATGTTGACGACGGTGAGGATGTCCTTCACGTTCAGGGCGGTCCTGAAGTACGCGTTGGACGTCGACTGCATGCCGATGGTCTGCGGCGCCATGGTGAGCACGAGCCCCGGGCCGGCCTTCTGCGAGAGGGACTTGAGGGCCTGGGTCATATAGGTGGCGTTGAGCCCGTTCTCCAGGTCGATGTCGACGCCGTCGAAGCCGTACTCCCGCATGAGCGCGTACACGGAGTCGGCGAAGTTGTTCGCGGCGGCCGAACTGTTCACGGACACGCTGCCGCGCTCGCCCCCGACCGAGACGACCACGGACTTCCCGGCCGCCTGCTTGGCCTTGATGTCGGCCTTGAACTGGGCGACGGTGTAGCCGCCGAGCCCCGCGGAGTCGAGGTTGAAGGTCACCTTCCCTGGCGTCCCGGTGGCGTCCGCGAAGGCCACGGCGATGATGTCGTACTGATCCTGCACCTGGCCGAGCCGCTGCACGGTGGCTCCGTTGTTGAAGTTCTGCCAGTACCCGGTGAGGGCGTGCTTGGGCACGGCCCGCGCCTCGGCTTCCCGGGCGTCGGCGCTCCCGGCCCCGCCGGTGGCGAGCCCGGCGACCGCAAGGCCGAACGCGGCGATCATCCCGGCGAGAACGCCGCTCTTCTTCCTACGTGTACGTACGCGTGCGCGGTCCACTTCAGCCTCCGGTGGGGGGAGGGCCCGTACGGGCCGGAAGGGGCGGTGGCCACCGCTGGTGCTTGGTCGTACAAGTTGGTCCAGACCAATGTGCTTGTCAAGGGGGTGCGTGACGGCGGGCCCGGCGGGCTGGCGTGGCTGATTCCGCATGTCTGCGTCACTCCGTCGACGAGGTTGTGACGTCGCGCTGGCAAAGGTGGTGCGTTTCAAACCTCGCCTCTGGAGCGGTTCAGAAATGGCGCGTTCATGACCCCGGCTTGAGGGTTCAATCGTGTGATGCGGCGAGTATCCGCTTGGCTCCGAGGTGGCTGCGGGTTGATGGAGGTCGAAGTTCCGTTTTCGGCGCCCTTGTTGAGGTTGCACAGGAAGTTAAATTTGTGGCGCAGTTCACATTGACGCAAGGAATCAGCTGGGCGTTAACTCTCTCCACCTGCAAACTGTGAAGTTTTCGTAACTCTGGGGTGGGGACTGTGGAGTTGGGGTGGGGGCATCGTCATGCCCGAAATCGAAGAAGGTCACGACGTGCTGCCGGGGGAGTGACGGCGACAGCCCTTCTCCTGTCGCTGCTGCCGACGGTCGCGTTCGCCGTCACCGGCGGTGAGGCGCACGCCTCGGCGCCTGCCGGGCCGCTGACGGAGCAGACCGCCTCGCAGCGCGCGGAGGCCACGGGCGAGCCGGTCGAAGTGACGTCGGAGCGCACCGAGTACACGACGACGATGGCGAATCCCGACGGCACGTTCGTCATGACCCAGGCGACGGAGCCGCAGCGGGCCCGTGACAAGAGCGGGGCGTGGCGGGGCATCGACGTCACCCTGGAGAAGCGGCCCGACGGCACCGTCGGGCCGAAGTCCGCCGTGGTGGACCTCGCCTTCTCCGGCGGCGGTAGCGGATCCGGGCTGCTGACCCTGGGGGCGGAGGGCCGGCGGCTCAAGCTCGGTTGGCCGGCCGCCCTGCCCCAGCCGACCCTCGACGGCGCGACCGCCACGTACGCGGACGTACCGGTCAAGGGCGTGGACCTCCAGCTGACGGCGACGGCCGAGGGCTACCGCGAGGTCCTGGTCGTCAAGTCGGCCGAGGCCGCGGCGAGCCCCGAGCTGGAGAAGGTCAGGCTCACCGCGCGCGGCGAGGGCCTGAGCGTGACCCCCGGCGAGGGCGGAGGCCTGCGCGCGGTCGACGCCGACGGCAACGCCGTGTTCCGGGGGCCGTCCGGGCAGATGTGGGACTCGGCCGGTGACACCGCGCCCGCGCCCCGCAAGAGCCTGCGCGCGATCGCCCCCGAGGACCGCCCCGCGAGGAAGGGCGTCACCGAGGACCCGGCGCAGCCCGGCCAGGGGGACGCGACCGCGGACCTCCCCGTGACCGTCGGGGACGGCGCGGTGTCGGTGACCCCCGACCTGGACCTGCTGCGCGGCGAGAAGACCGTGTACCCCGTCTTCATCGACCCCTCCGTGGGCCTCGGTCTCTCCGAGTGGACGAAGCTGTCGTCGGACGGCGACAAGTTCTGGAAGTTCAGCGAGCCCAAGGGCGTCGGCCGCTGCGGCATCGCCGACGGGTACTACTGCGACCTCGGCGGCTACACGGACCGGATGTACTTCGAGTTCGGCGCCTCGAAGCTCGCGGGCAAGCACGTCCTGGACGCCACGTTCCGCGCATACGAGACGTGGTCGTTCAACTGCCAGCCGCACTGGGTCGACCTGGAGCGCACGGACAACATCTCCGAGGGCACGCGCTGGCCCGGCCCGAAGCAGCTCGACCAGATGGGCGACCGGTACGTCTCGGCGGGGCGCGGCAACCTGTGCAGCCCCGAACAGCCCAACTCCTGGATTGAGTTCAACGACAATCCCGACGAGAAGGACGAGAACCTCGCCTCCACGGTGCGGGCCCTCGCCAACGGCAAGATCTCTCGCCTCACGCTGATGCTGCGGGCCAAGGACGAGGGCGAGCCGCGGGCGTGGAAGCGGTTCGACAACAATGCCGAACTCAAAGTCTGGTACATGCACAAGCCGGGGGTGCCGACCTCGGTCGGTGCCATTCCCGGCACGGGCAACGGCAAGGCGCAGTGCAGGTCGGCGAAGGACCCTGTGACCGTCACGGTGGACAAGCCGACGATCCAGGCCCGGGTGCAGACCAAGGTCGAACAGCATCAAGGGGAAGAAGAGGGCTCCCTCCAGGCCGAGTTCGTGATGCAGCGCTCCAGCACGGACACGACGTCGGGTACGTGGGACGAGGTCTGGAAGGACTACAAGCCGGACTCGGGCTGGGACCCGGACGGCACGATGGAGAGGATCACCACCACCAAGCGGGCGGACGGCGGCCTGTACCGCTTCAAGGCGCGCACCCAGTCGCACTGGGTCTACGGCGGCAAGAAGGGTGACCTCTTCTCCCCGTACTCGAAGTGGTGCTACCTGCGGATCGACTCGACCGCGCCGAAGGAGCCGACGATCCAGTCCTTCGCTCCGTACTCCGAGTGCACTGCCGACGACTGCGCGGCCCGTGGCGGGCCGGGGAAGGGCGGGCTCTTCTTCTTCCGCCCGAACAAGGCCGACAAGGACGTGAAGGAGTACCGGTGGCGCCTCCTGACCTCGGACGCCGACGCGACCAGGACGGTGAAGTCGATGGGCGACGGGTCGGCCATGGTCCCGTCCCTCAAGCCCGGTCTTGCGGGCACCCAGACCCTCTCCGTGGAGGCCAGTGACCTGAAGAAGGACAAGGAAGGCCGGGTGCGCTGGGGCCCGCCCGCCGAGTTCGTCTTCAAGGTCGGCGCGGCCGAAGGCACGACCGGACGGTGGCGCTTCGACGACGCGGGGCCGGGGTCCAGCAAGACCGTCGCGAACGACACCGGCCAGGTCGGCAGCCGCCACGACGTCGTGCTGCGCGACGAGGCCGGTACCGACTGGTCGACGCTGGGCCGGCGCGGCGCCGGGGACTATTCGCTGCGCCTGAACGACAACCAGAGCGACCCCGACAAGCAGATCGGCTACGCCTCCACGGACGGCGTCCCGGTCAACACCCAGGACTCCTTCACGGTGTCCGCGTGGGCGTACCTGACCGACGACAAGCCCAACCGCGTGGTGCTGTCCGCGCCGGGCGAGCACGGCTCCGCCTTCACGCTCTACTACTCCTCCGCCCTCAAGAAGTGGGTGTTCAACCGCACCGACCAGGACAAGGACGGACCCGTGTACATCCGTTCCACGGCTGACGCGGAGAACCCGCCCCTGAAGGTGTGGACGCATCTCGTAGGCGTTTTCGACACACAGGACAACGCCGACGAGAAGGACGACACCATCCAGCTCTTCCTCAACGGTAGGCCCCAGGGCAAGCCGGTGGTGCTCGCGGACGAGGCTCCCAAGTACACGCCGTGGACCGCCGACCGGAACATGATGGTCGGGCGCTCGAAGGTGGGCGGTTCCTACGCCGAGTACTTCTTGGGGAGGATCGACGAGGTCGCCACGTGGCAGCGTCCGCTCACGGGGGATCAGATCCGGGAGGAGAGCCGTCTGGAGCGCGGCGGCCTGCCCACCAACGAACTAGTCGGGCACTGGGACGCCACCATCTCCTCCGGAGGCCAGGTCGTCGAGAGCCCGGAGGACCCGGACGACCCGTCCAGCGCATCCTTCCCCTACCACCGGGGCCCACTGGACCTCTCCGACTCCGGTGCCCGTCTGACCGGTGACGACGCCACCTCCCTCGTCCTGGACGGCAAGAGCGGCTACGCATCGGTCGGGGGCCCCGTCGTCGACGAGACCGGGTCGTTCACCGTCTCGGCGCGGGTGCGGCTGACCAAGGCCGACTTCGCCGGCAAGGACGTCGGCTACCGGACGCTCGTGGCCGGGCAGGCCACGCCAGTCGGCAAGGAGTCGTCGTGGGCGCTGTGGGTGGAGAAGGTCTCCTCCGGCGCCTACCAGTGGAAGTTCGGACGCACCGCGGTGAACGCCGACGGCAAGGTCGTCGCCACGGCGGTGGCACCGGCCGAGGACACGATCGGCACCAAGGAGTGGGACACCTGGGTCGACGTGACCGGGGTCTTCGACGCCGGACTCGACTTCACCGACGACGACGGCGACCAGCGCTTCGGCGTGGCCCGGCTCTACGTCGGCCAGTTCGCCCAGCAGGGTGAAGACGACGCGGGGCTCGCCAGGGCCCAGCAGGGTGACGGCGCCCTGACGGTGGGACGTGGCTCCGCTCAGGGCAAGACCGGTCACTACCTGCCGGGGGACCTCGCGAAGCTGCGCGTGTGGGCCGGCGCGATGAACCGGGAGCAGGTCACCGACCGGATCGCGGAGCCCTCGACGTAGGCCGACGGGGCCTTCGTCCCGGCCTTCTCTTCTCCCTCACTGGTTTCGAAGGCGTGCGGCCCGCCCGACACGGCGGCCGCACGCGAGGAGACACACATGAAACAGCTTGGCTTCGGGCTGCCCGGAACCGGCAGATCAGCGAGACGCCGATGGAGTTCGCGGATCGCCGTCGTCACGGGCTTCGCCCTGCTGCCGGGGCTGCTGTCCCCGGTGATGTTCACGAATACGGCGGCAGCCGCCACGGACCCGCTCGGCAGACCGAAGTTGGACGCCCCCCGTTCGGCCGAGGTCTCACCGTTCACGGTGGAGGCGAACGACAAGAACACGGCCGCGGTCCGCGAGTCCGCCGCGGCCGACCGCGAGGCGGCCGAGCGGGCGCGCGGCGACCAGCGGCGCACCGTGACGTGGCCCAAGGCCGGTGCGGCGGCCCTGAAGCTGCCCGGCTCGGGTGCGGCGCAGGCAAGGCCGGGATCCCTGCCGGTCACGCTCTCCGCGCCGAAGGCGGTGCGGGGCGCTCCCCAGCGGGTGGCCGAGCAGCTCGAGGTCGAGGTCCTCGATCAGCGCGAGGCGAGGCGGCTCGGCGTCAAGGGCGTCGTCCTCACGGCGACCGGCCCCAAGGACGGCGGCAAGGCGCGTCTGGGCATCGACTACTCGGCCTTCGCCTCCGCGTACGGCGGCGACTGGGCGGGGCGCCTCCAGGTCCTGCGCCTGCCGGACTGCGCCCTCGACCACCCCGGCAAAGCCGACTGCCGCACCCGCGAGCCGGTCGCATTCACCAACGCCCGCAAGGACGAGCGGCTGAAGGCCGCCCTGTCCTTCCCCGCGGCCGCATCGGGTGCGAAGGCGGGCCGGACGATGGTCCTTGCCCTGGCCGCGGGCACCAAGTCCGGCTCCGGTGACTACAAGGCGACCCCGCTCGCCGCCTCCTCCACCTGGGAGGCGGGCGGCTCGTCGGGTTCCTTCACGTGGTCGTACCCGTTGCGCACGCCTCCGGCGGCCGCGGGCCCGGCGCCCGACCTGACGATCTCCTACGACTCCGGAAGCGTGGACGGCCGCACCGCCTCCACGAACAACCAGGGCACGGTCATCGGTGAGGGCTTCGACCTGACCTCCTCGTACATTGAGCGCAAGTACGGCTCCTGCGAGGACGACGGGCACGACAAGAAGTACGACCTGTGCTGGAAGTACGACAACGCCTCGCTGGTTCTGAACGGCAAGGCCACCGAGCTGGTCAAGGACGACACCAGCGGCGATTGGCGGCTGAAGAACGACGACGCGTCCACCGTCAAGCGCCACACCGGCGCGAGCAACGGTGACGACAACGGTGAGTACTGGACGGTCACCACCGGCGACGGCACGACCTACACGTTCGGCCTCCACAAGCTGGAAGGCGCGGGGACGGACGACCGCACCGAGTCGGTGTGGACCGTGCCGGTCTTCGGCGACGACGAGGGCGAGCCCGGCCACTCCGACGGCACCGGCTTCTCCGACCGGGACAAGAAGCAGGCCTGGCGCTGGAACCTCGACCTCGTCGAGGACACCAGCGGCAACGCCATGACGTACTGGTACGAGGCCGAGCACAACAACTACGACAAGCTCGGCGACGACAACACGGGCACTGATTACACGCGCGGCGGCTACCTCAAGGAGATCCGCTACGGCCAGCGCGCCGACTCCCTCTTCTCCGCCAAGCCCGCCGCCTCCCACAAGGTCGCCTTCACCTACGCCGAGCGCTGCCTGGCGTCCGGTACCGGCTGCGACGAGCTGACCGAGGACAAGCGGGACAACTGGCCGGACGTCCCCTTCGACAGCGTCTGCAAGGACGACAAGAAGTGCACCGGCAACGTCGGCCCGTCGTTCTTCACCCGCAAGCGCATGACGGCCGTCACGACGTACGCCTGGAACGCCGCACTGGACGTGCCCGCGTACTGGCAGGTCGACAGCTGGAAGCTGAAGCACCTCTACCTGGACCCGGGCGACACCGGTGACAGCACCGACCAGTCCCTGTGGCTCGACGAGATCCAGCACACCGGCAAGCGCGGCGACGACATCGCGCTCGACCCGGTGAAGTTCACGCACGCCTTCCTGCCCAACCGGGTCGACGGCGCCTCCGACGACATCCTCTCCCTGGACAAGCCGCGTCTGCGCTCGGTCACGTCCGAGACGGGCGCGCAGACGATCGTCTCGTACCAGCCCGCCGAATGCGTGGCGGGCCGGACGATGCCGAAGCCGGACGACAACACCCGGCGCTGCTACCCCGTGTACTGGTCCCCGAACGGCGAGAAGACCCCGAAGCTCGACTGGTTCCAGAAGTACCCGGTCACCTCCGTCTCCACCACGGACCCGCGCGGCGGCGCGGAAGCCGTGCAGCACGCGTACGAGTACTCCGGCGGCGGCGCCTGGCACTACAACGACGACCCGATGACGCCCGCCAAGGAGCGCACGTGGTCGGTCTGGCGCGGCTACGAGAAGGTCACGCACTACACCGGCGACAAGGGCACCGACCGCCTCAAGACGGTCAGCGTCTACATGCGCGGCATGAACGGCGACCGCGTCGCCGGTTCCGACGGCAAGACCCCGGACCCGGACAAGCGCAGGACCGCGAAGGCCGGCGGCATCAAGGCGGAGGAGATCACCGACTCCGACCAGTACGCGGGCTTCGCGCGCGAGACGGTCACCTACAACGGCGACACCGAGGTCTCCGCGACGATCAGCGACCCGTGGTCGAAGCGGACCGCGACACAGCACAAGTCGTACGCGGACACCGAGGCCTACTACGTCCGTACCGCCGCCACGCACGAGCGCACGCGCGTCACCAGTGGCGAGGCCCCGCGCGACCGCGCCCGGACCGTCAAGACCACCTATGACGACTACGGCATGCCCGAGGCCGTCGAGGACAAGGGCGACGACGACGTCACAGGTGACGAGCTGTGCACCCGCACCTGGTACGCCCGCAACGACGACAAGGGCATCAACTCCCTCGCCTCTCGTACGCGTACGGTCGCCAAGCCCTGTTCGACGACGGTCGCGGACCTCGACCTGCCGGCCGACTCCGACAAGCCGGGCGACGTCGTGAGCGACTCGGCGACCGTCTACGACGACCCGGACGCCACGAAGTGGGCGTCCGCCCAGAAGCCGACCAAGGGCCGGCCGACCTGGACCGGCCGGGCGAAGTCCTACGGCACGGACAACGTCGCGTCCTGGCAGAAGACCGCCACGACGACGTACGACACCCTTGGGCGGCCGACCGAGATCAAGGACACCAACGGCCTGACGACGGCGAAGACCACCTACACGCCCGCGGCCTCAGGACCGCTGACGTCGAGCAGCGTCTCGAACGCCAAGGGCCACAAGATCACCACGAATGTCGAATTCGCCACCGGCGCCCCGGTGAAGGTGACCGACCCGAACGACAAGATCACGGAGACGACGTACGACAGCCTCGGCCGCACCACGCAGGTCTGGCTGCCCAACCGGCTCCGTGTCCTCGACAAGACCCCTAACTACGTCTACGAATACAAGGTCACCAGCAAGGCCATGTCCTGGGTGTCCACCGGCACCCTCAAGGGCGACGGCTCCGGCTACAACACCTCGTACGAGTTCTACGACTCGCTCCTGCGCCCCCGTCAGACCCAGACCCCGACGCCGGTGGGCGGCCGTCTGATCGGCATCACGCTCTACGACACGCGGGGCCTCGCCGTCAGTGCCCAGGGTGACACCTGGGACGAGACGTCGGCGCCGAGCGGCACGCCCGTGCAGACCGAGGGCAGCCAGGCGCCGCTCCAGACCGACACCACGTACGACGCGGCGGGCCGCGCCACGAAGGCCGTCACGAAGAACTTCGGCGTGACGCGCTGGACGACCACGACGGCCTACTCCGGCGACACGGTGACCTCCAGCGCGCCCGAGGGCGGCCAGGCCACGGCCGAGGTCACCGACGCCCGCGGCCAGGTCGTGCTGCGGCGCGAGTACGGCGGTCCGAAGCCGAGCGGAACCGACTTCACGAGCACCCGCTACACCTACGCGCCCGGAGGCCAGCAGGAGACGATCACCGGCCCCGACAAGGCCAAGTGGTCCTACTCCTACGACCTGTTCGGCCGCCAGGTCAGCGCGGACGACCCCGACAAGGGCGTCACGACCACGACGTACGACAGCCTCGACCGGCCCACCACGACCAAGGACGTCGAGAACCGGAAGCTGCTGTACGGCTATGACGACCTCGGCCGCAAGACGGGCATGTGGCACACCGAGAAGACGGACGCCAACAAGCTCGCCGCCTGGACCTTCGACGACCTGGCCAAGGGCCAACAGGACACGGCCACCCGCTACGACGGCGGCCTGACCGGCAAGGCGTACACCCAGAAGGTCACCACCTACACCCCGCTCTACGAGGTCAAGGAGAGCGAACTCAGCCTGCCCGAGGACGACCCGATCGTGAAGGCGGGCGTCCCCCAGAAGCTGGCCTTCAGTACGGGCTACCGCTTCGACGGCACGGTCAGCCAGGCCTCGCAGCCCGCCGTGGCGGGCCTCAAGGGCGAGACGATCGGCTACGAGTACAACGCCACGGGCCAGCAGACCGGCCTGGACGGCACCACGGGCTACCTCCACGGCGCCGCCTTCTCGCCGCAGGGCGACCTGCGCCAGCTCACCCTCGGCATGAGCGGCGCCAGCACGGAGAAGAAGGCCTACCTCAACTATGACTACGAGGCGGGAACGCGTCGCCTCACCCGCTCCTACGTCACCGATGACGTGCACGGTTACATGCCGCAGGAGCTGAAGTTCAAGCGGGACGACGCCGGAAACGTCCTCTCCATCCTCGACGCCACGACGCAGGGCGGCACGCAGAAGGCCGACTACCAGTGCTTCGAGTACGACGGCTACAGCCGCCTGACCGAGGCCTGGACCCCGAAGACGGCGGACTGCGCCGCTGCGAAGCGCACGAAGGCCAACATCGACGGGGCGGCCCCGTACTGGACGTCGTACACCTACAACGACGCGGGCCAGCGCAAGTCCGAAACCCAGCACACGTCGTCGGGTGACGAGACCACGACGTACGACTACGGCACACCGGAGGGCCAGCCCCACCCGCTCGCCGAGACGACGGGCTCACGCCCGGCCACATACGAGTACGACAAGGCCGGCAACACGACGAAGCGCCCCGGGCCGAAGGCCCAGCAGACGCTGACGTGGAACACGGAAGGCAAGCTGGCCAAGACACTCGAAGGCACGGCGGAGACCACCTACCTCTACGACGCCGACGGCGAACTCCTCATCCGCCGCGCCAAGGGCGACGGCGACACGGTCCTCTACCTCGGGGCCACGGAAGTCCGCCTGACGACGAAGGGCACGAAGAAGACCCTCGCTGGCACCCGCTACTACACGGCCAACGGCCAGACCATCGCGGTCCGCACCGGCACCAGCGGAGCCGCGGACACGGAACTCAGCTTCCTGGCGGCGGACCACCACGGCACGTCGAGCATCGCCCTGGACGCGACGACGTACGCGGTGACGAAGCGCTACGCGACGCCCTTCGGCTCCCCGCGCGGCGAGAAGGCTCCCGACTGGCCGGACGACAAGGGCTTCCTCGGCAAGCCGGCGGACAAGGGGACCGGCCTTACGCACGTCGGGGCACGCGAGTACGACCCGGCCATCGGCCAGTTCATCAGCGTGGACCCGCTGCTCGCGCATCAGAAGCCCGGCAGCCTCAATGGCTACAGCTACGCGGAGAACAACCCCGTCACGTCGTCCGACCCGTCGGGTCTTGACAGCTACACGTGTACGGGCACCGGCTGTGACGGTGGATCGGCCGACTTCATCGATTCCAATGCCTCGCCGGACTTCTCCTCCGGTGAGACGTGGAGCGACAAGTACCCGAACTTCCCCTCGAACAATTCCGGCTACAGCCGCGAGAGGGACAGGTACCAGTGCGGACCCGGTTGCGGCGCTGGGGTGACGGGCTACGGGCCGCGCATTGACAGGCTGCACTCACTCAAGAAGGGGCCCGGCGACAACGGCAATTGGTTCACCAGGGCCGTCGGCGCTGTGATCGGTATGATCGCCCCCGATTTCGGTGCGTGGCAGCGCTGCTCGAAGGAACTGAGTGCGGGCTGCGGCGTCCTGCTGCTGGACACCCCGGTGGGCAAGCCCTTCAAAATCGGGAAGGGCGTCTTCAAGCTGACCAAGAGGGGCGAGAAGGGCGCGAGCGGGGCGAAGAAGGGGGGAGCCCGAGTCGACTGCGCCAAGTGCTTCCTGGCCGGCACCGATGTCCTCATGGCGGACGGTAAGACCAAGGACATCGAAGACGTCAAGCTGGGCGACCGGGTCCTCGCCACGGACCCGAAGAGCGGCCGAACCGAACCCAAGAAGGTAACGCGCCTCATCGTCACGGAGAGCGACAAGCACTTCAACAAGCTCTCCATCGCCACGGATGACGGCATCGAGACCCTCACCGCGACCCATGAGCATCCGTTCTGGTCACCGTCCGAGCGCCGCTGGGTCGAGGCCCGTGACTTGGCACCCGGCATGACGCTGCGCACGAATGACGGTGACACCGTCATCGTGACCAACAACCACTCCTTCTCGCAGCGAGCCCGGACCTATAACCTCACGGTCGAGGACATCCACACGTACTATGTGCTGGCAGGCGAGACGCCGGTACTCGTTCACAATGCAAACTGTGGTCCGGGAACCAAGTTTGACGTGCCGACCGAGCCGGGCGTGTACTCGATCCATCTCAAGGACGGGACAACCTACGTCGGAAGTTCCACGACAAGCATTCGGGAACGAGTGAACAAGTCGATGCGTTCCAAGCATGCGGTTCGGAAGGCTGGATACACAGCGGACGACATAGCCAACGTCACCTATTTCACTCTGCCTAGCGGAACGAGCAAGACGGCGATCCGTCGGATGGAGCAGACTATGATGGAGGGCGTCAAGACCAGAGGGGGAACTCTACTCAATCGGAGAGACCCTGAAATCGACGTACCAAGAGGCGGCTACATGCCGTAGCACTCGACTGGAGTCTGCGATGGGAACCTGGGGACCGGGTCCGTTTGATAGCGACACTGCGGAAGACTACCTGGACGAACTGGAGGAACAGCCTGCGTCCGGGCGGCTCGCAGCCGTCACGACAACATTCCGCGCAACATCCGAAGGCGGTTCTTCCGAAGTTCTTCCAGAAGAGGTAATGGCGGCCGCTGCGGTCGTTGCAGCCAACCTTCCGGCCGGCGCTTCCCTGGAATGGAGTGAGGATTACTCGGGAGTTACTGATTGGCTACCAAAGCCAATCGACTCGACCCTCGCTTCTTCTGCGATGCGGGCACTGGAAAGCGTCTTCTCGGAGAATGAATCATTCTGGCGGAGTTGGGTGAATGAGGAAGAAAGGGAAGAGGCGCGAGCAGAGTTGGATCGCGTGAAGGCGCTGTTGCGATCCGCCCACGGCGGTGGGTCGCGATAGGCCTCGGCCCCCTACGGACCAGGCAGGTGAATTCACGTTCGCGAATTCCGGCGGCAAGGGTTGTCCGGTTTGACTGGATCGCTCCGCGCTGACGGCAGTAGTTGACGGCAACGGCGGCGAACATCGGGGGTGTTCGCCGCCGTTGCCGTGCGCCCGTGCGCGGGGTCAGGGGCGGTTGAGGGCGTCGCCGAGGGCGGTCATGGCTTCGCGTTGGAGGCGGAGGCGTACGTGGGCGTAGACGGTGGCGGTGACGCCGATGTGGGCGTGGCCGAGGAGTTCCTTGATCACGACGAGTTCGACTCCCTGCTCCAGGAGCAGCGTCGCGGTCGAGTGGCGGAGGTCGTGAAAGCGGATGCGGCGGAGGCCAGCACTGCGGAGGAGCGTGAGGAAGGCGCGGGTGAGGTTGGTGGGGTCGATCGCACTGCCCTGCGCAGTGGTGAACACGTGCCCGCTGTCCTGCCACGCCGTGCCTGCGGCCTCACGTTCGCGCTGCTGCTGCTCGCGGTGGAGCTTCAGCGACTGGACGCAGCGGGCGGGGAGGGCGATGCGGCGCTCGGAGGCTCGCGTCTTGGTGGGCAGCGTGGTGAGACCGCCGGCATTGGTGCGCTGGAGTGTGCGGCGGATGGCGGCGGTACCTGCGTCGAGGTTGAAGTCTTCCCAGCGGAGGCCGAGGAGTTCGCCTTTGCGGAGTCCGGTGTGGAGGGCGAGTTCGAACAGGGCGTGCAGCCGGTGTCCGCGCGTGGCCGCGAGGAGCTGGCGGGCTTCGTCGGCGGTGAGTGGTTCGAAGCGTCGGGGCCGAGGTGTGCCGGTGCGGACGTTGCGGGCGACGTTGCGCGGGATCTCCTCCTCGCGGACGGCGTGCTCCAGGGCGGACTTGAGCACGGAGTGGATGTAGGTGAGCGTCAGAGGGGAGAGCAGCTTGGAGCAGCACTGGCCGATTGCGCAGCAGCGGGGCTGGTCGCGCCGAGCGTCGATGCGGCGGGTGCAGCACTGGCAGGTGGTGCGGAGCTGGTTGAGCCAGGTGCGGATGTCCTTGGCGGTGAGCTTGGTGAGCTTCTTCTTGCCCAGGCCGGGGATCAGGTACCGGTTGACGCAGGCGGTGTAGCGAGTGTGGGTGTTCTCGCGGAGGTGGTGGAAGGCGACGTTCTCCAGCCAGTAGGTCAGGTACGCGGCCACGCTGCCCTGTGCGGAGGGGATGGGGAGGCCGCGGTTGCTGGCGGCGATCTTCTCGGTGAGCTTGGCCAGGGCTTCCTTGCGGCTGGTGCCGTAGACGCGGACGCGCTTGCGGGTGTTTCCGGGGGCGAGGACGTACCCGGCAGCCTCCCACCGGCTGTCCTTGCGCTGGTAGACGGTTCCGTCGCCGTTGGCGCGGACGCGGCGGGAGGCGGGGGTGTCGCGGGGCGTGGTCATCAGGCGGCTTCCTGGTCGAGGCGGGTGCGGAGGAAGTCGGTCAGCGCGTGCGCGGGGATGCGTCGGGCGCGGCCGAGGGTGATGGAGGCGAGCTGGCGGGTGCGGAGGAGGTCGTAGACGGCGGAGCGGCCGAGCTGGAGGCGGGCCATGACCTGGGGCACCGTGAGCAGATCCAGCGCCGGTGCCGCCTCCGTGTGGAGGACGGCGGGCGGGGGCGAGGCCATCAACAGCCCCCTTCGGCCGCGAACTGCCGTCAAGGGCGTCCCGCTGACGCGGGCCGCCGCGCGCCGGCGGTCGGTGACCGCCGCCCGCTCCTGTCTGCCGCCCCGCTGGCGACGGCCGCCGACCACTCGGCGCGCAGGGCCGGGAGCATAGGCCGGACTGCCAACCGAGAGCCCTGCTGTCCGACCACTCACCAGCAGACCGACCGGGCGCCCGAGAGACCGTCCGGCAAGCTCGTGCCCTGCGGCGTCGGTATCCCGGCGGTGCTGTCGTCCGGAACGCCGGCCCTGGTGCCTGGCTGGGGCCGTGACGATGGAGATAACTGGGCTGATGCCGGTGCGGGGTTGAGCGAGACACACGTGACGGGTGATCGGTCGGCGCGCCCGCCGTCGTGGCTGACGTTCTGTGGCTGAGGCCAGAACCTCATGGCCATGGGCACGGCACGCACGTAAGGGCCCGCCCCTGCCAGGGCTGACGAGGAGGGGGAGCCTCGATCGACCGTGCCCGGCAGGGACGGGAGTTGGGTAGGTCAGCGCGGTGCGGCTCCTGATCGAGCGGGACTCACGTCTGCCGCCAGGCCCGCCAGGGCCGCGTGATGATCTCCCGGTAGGTGTGGTGGGACGGATTCTGGCCGCAGTGCCGCAGCACCCAGTTCTGCGGTTCGGCGAAGTCCTCGCTTGTCGGCGAGGTCTCTCCGTCCACGGCGCACTGCATCGCGTAAAAGACCGGCTCCGCGTCCGGCTCGCGGTCGGGCTGGAGCGTCCAGGTCTCGTAGCGCAGGACCGAGCGCGGGGTCACCGTCCCCACCTCCGGTTGGCCACGGCCACCTTCGCGCTCAACTCCTCCGTCGGAGTCGGCGTACGTACGTCCTCGGGCGGCACGTCCCACTCCTGGCCACCGCGCGGCGGCCGAAGCTGCACGTACGTCCCCACATGCCCCATCACCACGCCCACCTTGCCGCTACGCCGGTCGACCACCAGGGCGCCGGCATCGGGCGAGACGGTGTGCCCGTCGGCATCAGGGGTGGGGGCCGTCATGGTGACCACCCCGGCGAGGCGGCGCGCGACCGGGCGTCCAGGCGCAGGGCAGGAACACATGGGGTGGTGCTCTTTCGCACGGTGACGCTCCTCGGCGGCGTGGATGCGTGCCCCTGGGCCTGTTGGAGCCACAGGGTCGGCACCGATCCTCACGCCGGTCACCGGGACGAAGGAACCTCCGCCAAACCCCACTTCGGGACGTCCTGCACTGTGTAGAACGTCCCTAGTGCCGTCCTGAGACGAAGGGGAGACTCGTGCCGAACGAGAGACTACGAGCCGTCATGGCGGCGGGAGGCTGGACGTACGCCGCACTCGCTCAGCAGGTCGAGGTCGACCCAAAGTCGGTCGAGCGCTGGGTGAACCTCGGGCGTATCCCACGTCGTGCCACCGCCCTCCAGGCGGCCAAGGCCCTGGGAGAAGACGTGCACGCACTCTGGCCGGCGCTCCGCCAGGCCCGCCCCGCCCGCGCCATCAGCCCTGAGCTGGTGGCGCTCTACGAGCAGCGGGCCGACATCCCCGTCTCGACGTTCACCGACCTGATGGCCCAGGCCCGGGAACGGATCGACATCCTCGTCTACGCGGCCGTCTTCCTCCACGAGGCGTACCCGCGGCTGAACGAACTCCTCACCGAACGCGCCGCCGAAGGCTGCACCGTCCGCATCGCGATCGGAGACCCCGACAGCGACAACGTCCAAGCCCGCGGCCAAGAGGAGCGGTTCGGCCACGGCATCGAATCCCGCTGCCGTCTCGCGCTCATGCACTACAGGCCGCTCGCCGGCACCCCTGGCATCGAAGTCCGCACCCACGGCACCACGCTCTACAACTCCCTCTACCGCGCCGACGACCAGCAACTCGTCAACACCCATGTCTGGGGCCTCAACGCCTACGGCGCCCCCGTATGGCATCTTCGCCGACATGAGACAGGCGGCATGTTCGACACCTACGCCGAGAGCTTCGACGCTGTGTGGGCGACGGCAACGCCCGTGCGAGAGGAAGGCTGACCGTGGCCCGCACCGAGTACTACGACGACCCGAACGCGCCCAAGCCGAACAGCATGGTCGTCGCCGCGTCCGCCGTCGTCACAGACGATCACGGGCGCATCCTCCTCCAGCGCCGCCGCGACAACGGCCTATGGGCCCTGCCCGGAGGCGGCATGGACCTCACCGACTCCCTGCCAGGCACAGCCGTCCGCGAGGTCAAAGAGGAGACCGGCCTCGACGTAGAGATCACCGGCCTGGTCGGTACCTACACCGACCCGAAACACATCATCGCCTACACCGACGGCGAGGTCCGCCGCCAGTTCAACGTCTGCTTCACCGCCCGCATCATCGGCGGCCGGCTGGAGATTTCCGACGAGTCCACCGAGCTCCGGTTCGTGCCGCCGGACGAGATCGAGCAGTTGCCGATGCACCACACCCAACGGCTCAGGCTCCAGCACTTCCTGGAACAGCGCGAGAAGCCGTACCTGGGCTGAACCGTCTGACGGCGGTAGCGACGGCAACAACCCCGCGCAACCACGGACGCCCACGCACTTCACCGGACCAGCAAACCGCACTTGACCTGCGGAAAAGCAGGTCGAAGGCTTCGCGTAGCACACGTATTATGTGCTGGCGGGCAGCACTCCGGTGCTTGTGCACAATTCATGGTGCTCTGACGAGGATCGCCTCGAAGATGCCGGTGATATCGCCAGAGGGCACGCGGACAGCAAGCACGCGAAAGACTTCCCGGGCGTGTCCGCTGAGGATCTGTCGGATCTCGCCAGGGGCACGATCAAAGATCCGTCACGCACTAAGGAACTAGGCAGCGGACGAAAGGCTTTTTTGGGTAAGGACGGGTCAACTATCGTGATTCACGATCCGATGCATCCAGATGGTGGAACTATCTTCCGTAGAGACCCAAATAGGCTGGACAAGTACTGGGAGGAGCTGGAGTGATGCCGGGGGAAGACGTGGCAGCGAGTGACGTGCTCACCGCTTACGAGGTCAAGCTACTGAGGCGAGCCCTGCTGGAGTGGGGTGGGCCGGCTCGATGTAGCCACCAACTCGCGGTAGGTATGGGTTTTGCAGGGGTGCAGGATCTATATGATCAATGCGAGAGGCTGCGCAGCGCACTTAGTGGCGACACCCCGCTTTCTTCGGCGGATTGGGCGCGTGTGCTCCTGGCGGCCGAAATCGTCTTCGTTAGTGACCTCTCGGGTTCCGGGTTCGAATGGTCGACAACTACAGGAATTAGCGACGAACTGGCCATCAGGACTCTGCGGTCAATTCAACGCAAGCTGGCCAAGACCGTCAGTCCCTACTATGGGAAGACCCCGAGTGGGTGAAGTAGGTAGTCGCCTGACTGGAGCGGCACCTCGAGATGCATTGTGTCGTAACTTCAGAGGGTATAGGAGTGTTGTGAAGCGGCTAAGGGCTCCAAAGTGATGCGGGCCGCCGAAACGTTCGGAGGGGCGTAGGATCGCCTGGGCCTGATCACAACTCGTCCCCAGCCACTGGCGGTTGGGGACGAGTGGGGCGGTGACGGACGGCGCCCTGATCGCTATCTCGCTGATTGATGGCAACTTCAACGATGCCATAGCCTGACATGGCAGCGAACTCGATCTGGCCTGGGGACCAAGCGGCGGATCGTCGAGCGGGCCATCGGGCTGCTGTACAAGTTCAGTCTCTTGCGCATCCGCTGGGACTCTGCCGTGGCCTCCGTGAGGCGCCCCTCGAACTCGTCGGCTCACGGACCTGCAGGCGTCGCCCGCGAACCCGGAGCGGACCCATCCCACAACCCAGAGGTGAACAGTGGGAAGTTGGGTGTTAGCGCGGCCCCCGCGTGGATATGGTGCACAGCTAGGAGCGCACGTGAACGTCGGCGTGCGCGGACGGGAGTGTGAGGACTCGGAGCCGGGGGTGCGCGCATGCCGACCGCGATAGCCGTGACCAGCCCGGACCTGGTGCTGCCTTCGCCCGACCGGCACACCCCTACCGCCCCGGTCCTGAAGAGCGCGGCCGAGCCACCGAAGACGTACTCGCTCGACCGGGCGCTCACGGAGATGCACCAGCTCATCGAGTACCACGGGTACGTGATCGTGCTGTGCCCGGCGTCCGCGCCGCAGAGCGTGCGGCACCGGCTGCACGCGATCCGGGCCGTGCTCGAAAGTGATCGGATCGCGTTCGTCAGGAGCGAGCTGCCGCCGCTCGGGCTCTCCGTACTGGCGCTCCAGTTACGGCAGTTGTCCATCTGCGACTTCAGCCCGGGCGTGCTCGCGTCCGCCGCGCGGCTGCTCAGCCACTACATCTACGCGGGCGCCCTGCTCGGCTCCGTCGCCCGGCTCGACCGCGTGCCCGTGACGCTGCGCTCGCACACCAAGTCGTGGGTTCCGGGCACGCACTTCGCGGTACTCGCCGCCCCGCGGACCGCGATGGTGAAGGCGACGCGAGAAGCGGTGCTGCCGCCGCCGGAGTTCGGCACGAAGCTGTTGTACGCGCCGGGCCAGCTCGACCCGGCCTGGGTGACCGACACGCTCGCCGACGTCTGGCAGGTGCAGGGCGCCGTCGATGTCCCCCTACCCGCCGAGTCCGCGCGCTGGTGGGCCACCGGCAAGCTCGTCGAGTTCGCCGCGGCCATCCCGGACATCTCCGTGCTCTACCAACTGGTCTCGTCCGTGCGGAGGGAGGACTGCCACTGGTGCGGCCTCGAACTCATCGGCGACCGCTGCGCGTTCTGCGCCGCCCCGCTGCTCCCGCCGTCCGAACGGGTCGCCGCCGCCCCCGAGGTGACCTCCGGGGCGCGGGCGCTGCTGCCCCGCGGCGCCACCTAGGCCCCCTTCCGCCCAGGGCCCCACCGGCTCACGCACCACCCCGCTCACCGTCCGTAGCCACACGCAAGCCACCCGCACTCGCCGTACGAACGAACGAGGTAGGTAGTCCGGCCCATGAACTCACGCCAGCGCCGCGGTGTCATCCTGATGGTCCTGTCGGTCCTGTGCGCGATCGGCGCCTTCGCGGGCGTCCTCTCGGTGATCCGCGACGTGAACTCCAAGGTCGGCCCCGAGACCGGGGCGTACGAGCTGAAGACGGACATCGCCCCGTACAAGGAGCTGGAGCCCGGCCAGTTCAAGAAGGTCGAGATGCCCGAGCGGTGGCTCTCGGAGAACGCCGTCACCGACCTCCGCGAGATCCGCGGGAAGATCGCCGTCACCCAGCTGCGCAAGGGCTCCCTGCTCCAGAACGACATGATCGTGAAACGGCCGCGCCTGGCGCCCGGCCAGCAGGAGATCGCCATCATGATCGACGCGGCGACCGGCGTCGCCGGAAAGATCACCCCCGGCTCGACCGTCAACATCTACGCCACCTTCAAGGCCGAGACCGACCGCGGCAAGGACCAGTCGAAGGTCATCGTCGAGAAGGCCAGGGTCATCGACGTCGGCAAGCTGACGGCCCTCGAACCCGACCGCGACGACCGCAGCCGCCGCCGCACCGACGAGGCCGTGCCCATCACGTTCGCCCTCGACACGCGGGACGCCCAGCGCGTCGCGTACGCCGAGTCGTTCGCCTCGCACGTCCGGCTCGCCCTGGTCGGCAGGGGCGGCGACGCGGACGTACCGCGCGGGGACCGCACGTACACCCTCGACGAGGACAAGTAGGGGAGCCGCCAGATGAACGGTCCCTGTGGCCGGAGCCACCCGTCGCCCGAGGGAGGCCGCCCATGACCATCCGCGTGCTGCCCGCCGTCGGCGACCCGGACGCCGCCCGCACCCTGAGCGGGCTCGCCGCCCAGCTCCCGGACGCCGAACCCGCCGCGCCCGTCGCCGACTCCACCGCGCTCCTGGACACCCTCGCCCACCTCGCCGCCGAGTCCGTCGACGAGCTGCCCGAAGTCGTCCTCGTGCACGAGCGCATCACGCCCGTGCCCGCCCTCGACCTCATCCGCGACCTGGTCCTGCGCTTCCCCGCCGTCGGCGTCGTCCTCGTCACGGCCGACACCAGCCCGGCCCTGCTCACCGCCGCCATGGACTGCGGCGCGCGCGGCATCGTCACCTACCCGCTCGCCTACGACGCCCTGGCCGAGCGCGTCCAGGCCGCGGCAGGCTGGGCCACCGGCATGCGGCGCCACCTCGGCACCGGCGCCGTCGAGCTGTACGGCCCGGGCTCCGGCCAGGCGCCCCCCGGCAGCGGCCAGGTCATCGCCGTGACCGGGGCGAAAGGCGGCGTCGGCACCACCCTCACCGCCGTGCAGCTCGCCCTCGCCGCGCAGGCCTCGGGCCGCAGCGCCGCCCTGCTCGACCTGGACCTCCAGTCCGGCGACGTCGCCTCGTACCTCGACGTGCAGTTCCGCCGCTCCGTCGCCGACCTCGCCGCGATCAGCGACCTCACGCCCCGCGTCGTCCAGGACGCCGTCTACGCCCACGAGACCGGCATCGGCCTCCTCCTCGCCCCCGCCGACGGCGAACGCGGCGAGGAGATCACCGAACGCGTCGCCCGGCAGACCGTCAACGCGCTGCGCGGACGGTACGACGTCGTGGTCGTCGACTGCGGTACGTACGTCACGACCGCGAGCGCGGCCGTCGTGGAGATGGCCGACCAGGCCGTCCTCCTCCTCACCCCCGACGTCGTCGCCGTACGCGCCGCCAAGCGCATGGTCCGGCTCTGGGACCGGCTCCAGATCCGCAAGGCCGAGGAGACGGTGACCGTCGTCAACCGGCACGCGCGCGGCACCGAGATCCAGCCCGCCCTCGTCGCCCGCGTCACCGGCACACGCGCCGCCCGCACCACCGTGCCCGACGTCCCCAAGGAGCTGCACACCGCCGTCGACGCGGGCCGCCTGCACGACCTCGACGCCAAGTCCACCGTCAAGCAGGCGCTGTGGGGGCTCGCCGGTGAACTGGGCCTCGTGGAACAGGAGACCGGCGGCGCCCGCAAGGGCGGCCGCGGCCTGCGCCGCGCCGCCAGGTCGGACCGGGGTGCCGTCACCCTCGAATTCGCCGGCATGTTCCCGCTGCTCCTCGCTGTCCTCGGCATCCTGTGGCAGTGCACGCTGTACGGCTACTCGTACTCCCTGGCGGGGAACGCGGCGGACGAGGCGGCGCGGGCGGCCGCCGCGGCGACCGCCGTGGACGGCGACATGGCCGGGGCCTGCTCCCAGGCCGGCCAGAAACGCCTGCCCTCGGCGTGGCAGGGCGGCGCGGACATCTCCTGCGGGCAGGACGGCGACGTCATCAAGGCCCGGGTGCGGCTCCAGGTCCCGGTGTTCTTCCCCGGGGCGGACGCGGGCTGGACCGTCGACGCGGAGGCCGGGGCGGCGGACGAGCGGGAGGTGACGCCGTGAGAGGCCTGGCGTTACGAGGGCACTGCCGCGGCAGGCGCGCGCCCGCCCCCGGGCCGGCCCCTGCCCGGGCCGACAGGCGGCCGCGCGGCGACAAGGGCGTCTCCATGCTGGAGTTCGCCGGCTTCCTCCCCATCCTGCTCCTCGTGGGCCTCGCCGCCATCCAGCTCGGCCTGGTCGGCTACGCGACCGGCCAGGCGGGCTCCGGCGCCCGCGCCGCCGCCCGCGTCGAGTCCCGCGAGGGATCGGGCGGCGAGGCCGCGGGCCACGCCGCGATGGACTCGGGCCTGGAAGCGGACGTATCGGTCGGAGGGGGCGGCGACACCACCACCGCCACGGTCACCGTCCAGGTGCCCACCCTTCTGCCCTTCGTCGACACGGACTGGGAGGTCGAGAAGACCGTGACCATGCCCAACGACGACCCCGCGGAGCCCGGCGGCCCCGGGACAGGAGGCTGACCCGCATGAGCCTGCGCTCCCGCATCGCGTCGCCCGCCGACGCCGCCGCGCCGAGCCGCGACGACAGCCTCGTGGCGACGTACCGGGCGAAGCTGCTCGAAGAGATCGACCTGGCCGAGATGTCGTCCCTGTCGGCCGCCGACCGCCGGGCCCGCCTGGAGCGGGTCCTCGGCCACATCATCAGCCGCGAGGGCCCCGTCCTCTCGGCCTCCGAGCGCGCGCACCTGATCCGGCGCGTGGTGGACGAGGCCCTGGGCCTCGGCGTCCTGGAGCCGCTCCTCGCCGACGCCTCCATCACCGAGATCATGGTCAACGGCCCCGACTCCATCTTCGTGGAGCGCGCGGGCCGCGTGGAGCAGCTCCCGCTCCGCTTCGCGTCCGACGACCAGCTGATGCAGACGATCGAACGCATCGTCTCCACGGTCAACCGCCGCGTCGACGAGTCGAACCCCATGGTCGACGCCCGCCTGCCCACCGGCGAGCGCGTCAACGTCATCATCCCGCCCCTCGCCCTCACCGGCGCGACCCTCACCATCCGCCGCTTCCCGCGCGCCTACACGCTGCCGGAGCTGATCGGCCTCGGCTCCCTCGACGAGCACATGCTGATGCTCCTCGCGGCCTTCGTACGAGCCCGCTTCAACGTCATCGTCAGCGGCGGCACCGGCTCCGGCAAGACCACGCTCCTCAACGCCCTCTCCGGCCTCCTGCCGGGCCACGAGCGCATCATCACCATCGAGGACTCCGCCGAACTCCAGCTCCAGCAGGACCACGTGATCCGCCTCGAATCCCGCCCGCCGAACGTCGAGGGCAAGGGGCAGATCACGATCCGCGACCTGGTCAGGAACTCCCTGCGCATGCGCCCCGACCGCATCATCGTCGGCGAGGTCCGCGGCGGCGAGACCCTGGACATGCTCCAGGCCATGTCCACGGGCCACGACGGCTCCCTGGCCACGGTCCACGCGAACACGGCGGAAGACGCCCTCACCCGGCTCCAGACCCTGGGCTCCATGTCCGAGGTCCAGGTCCCCTTCGAGGCCCTGCGCGACCAGATCAACTCGGCCGTGGACGTCGTCGTCCAGCTCGCCCGGCACGCCGACGGCTCCCGCAAGGTCGCCGAGATCGTGCTGCTCGTCTCGCACGGCCGCCAGCAGTTCCGCATCGCGCCCGTCACCCGCTTCGTCCCGCACCCGGCCGGCCCCGACCGGGTCGTCCACGGCTACTTCGAGCACCTGCCGCTGCCGCGCCCCGTCGCCGAGCGCCTCTACGTCGCCGGTGAGCCGGTGCCGCCCGCGTACGGGGTGGCGGAGGCCATCGACGTACTGAACACGCGCGAAGCGATCGGCTGAGGAGACCAGAGGAGACCTGAGGACAGCCCATGGACAACCCCACGCTCCTGGCCCTCGGCGCCACGCTGCTCACCGGCACCCTGGCCGTCGCCGGAATCCAGACGTACGCCTCCGGCCGCGCCCAGCGCCAAGCGCTCGTGGACCGGCTGTCCGCCGAGGGCGGGCCCGCGGCCCTGGAGGGCGGCGGGCGCAGGCGCCGGTTCACCGCGGTCGACCGCAGGCTGCGGCGCACCCGCCTGGGCCGCGAACTCCATCTGCGGCTCTCGGCGACCGGTCTCGACCTCACGCCCGGCGAGTTCTTCACGTACGTCACGGCCGTCGTGGCGGCCGTGTGGCTGATAGCGGCGGCGTCCCTGGCCCCCTTCTTCGGCCCGATCGCGGGAGTGGTGGCCGTCTGGGGCGCGGTCATCTTCCTCAACTGGCAGCGGCAGAAACGCATCGAGGCGTTCATCAACCAGCTCCCGGACGTGGCCCGCATCCTCGCCAACGCGACAGCCGCGGGCCTGGCCCTGCGCACCTCCCTCGCGATGGCGGCGGAGGAGCTGGAGTCCCCGGCGGGCGAGGAACTCTCCCACGTGGCCCACCAGCTGACCGTCGGCCGCTCGATCGACGACACCCTGGAGGAGCTGGCCCGCCGCCTCCCGTCCCGCGAACTGATAGTGCTGGTCACGACGTTGGTCCTGGCCAACAAGGCGGGCGGCTCCGTGGTCAACTCCCTCCGCAACCTCACCCAGACCCTGGAGGACCGCAAGGAGACCCGGCGCGAGGTCCGCACGATGCTCTCGGAGGTCCACGCCACGGCCTTCACCGTGCCGCTCCTCGGTCTCGGCTCGCTCCTGCTGATCAATTCCTCGAACGAGGGCGCCCTGGAGCGCGTGACCGGCTCGCCCCTGGGGCAGACCCTGATCCTGATCTCACTGGGCCTCTACGCGGTGGGCTTCTTCGTGATCAGGCGCCTGGGCAAGATCGAGGTCTGAGGGGAGGTGGGGTCACGGTGCCGGGTCTGCTGCTCGCCCTCCTGATGGGCCTTGCCGTCGCGGGAGCCTGCCAGGGCGTCCGCATGTACCGCGCGGAGGCGAAGCTCCCGCCCGACCTCGCCGTCGCCCTGGAGGTGGGCGCGACGCGCGTCTCGGCGGCGGGCGGCGCGGTGGACCGCCTGGGCATGCGCTTCGCGCCCCTGGTCCTGCGCCTCATGGGCCCGAAGCGGGTCACGGCCAAGCGCCGCAGGATCGACATGGCCGGCAACCCCGGTGGCCTCACCATCGACCGCTACGCCGCCCGCCGCGCGGTGTACGGCCTCTTCGGCCTCGTCCTCGGCCTGGTCTTCCTCACCAACGGCCAGCCCCTCTTCGCCGCCATGACCTTCGCCTTCGGCGCCCTGGCCGCGGACGCCCTGATCTGGCAGGCCGTCCGCGAACGCCGCGAGGTCATCGACCGCACCCTCCCCGACTTCCTCGACGTCCTCGCGGTCGTCGTCTCCGCGGGCCTCGGCTTCCGCCAGGCGCTCGACCGGGTCGCCGAGAAGTACGAGGGTCCGTGGGCGGACGAACTCCGCATCACCCTGCGCCAGATGGACATGGGCGTCAGTCGCCGCCAGGCCTTCGACGAACTCCGCCGCCGCAACACCTCCGAGCAGGTCGCCCAGTTCGTCTCCGCCCTCCAACAGGGCGAGGAACTCGGTTCCCCCATCGCCGAGACCCTGATCCAACTCGCCACGGACATGCGCCGCACGGACGCCCAGAACTCCCGCCGCAGAGCGGCGAAGACGATTCCCAAGGCCACGTTGGTGACGTTGGTGTTCATGTTGCCGGCGACGATGATCCTGATCGGGGCGGGCATGTTCCTGGGTTCCGGTTCGGACTTCGGCTCGATTCTGGGGCGGTGATGTTCGTGAAAGCTTCTTCGCCCGTGCAAGCCGGTGTGGGACAGTCGCCGAGGAGCGGCGGACCGGCGTGGAGGGGCTCGGGATGATGCCAGCACGAGCGAGCGGGAGAACGAGGGAAATACGCCAACTCGTGTGTGAACCCGGGAAGGCGTTGCGCAAGCGCTCCCGACGGGCACGTGTTGTGGCGTACGTTGCGCCAATCGAGCGCGAAGTCGGTTTCCAGTGGGAGAGAAAGGTCGTCCGTCGTGCTGAAGGAACGCGTACTGGAGGCATGGGTGAAGTGGACGCTGACAGTGTCTTCGCGGCTGAGCCGGACCCGAGGGAGCGCCGGGGATCGGGGAGCGGGGTTCGTGGAGTACGCGGGGCTGATGATCCTGATCGCCGGGATCTACACCCTGATCGACGGTCTGGCTCTGGACAGCAAGATCTCCAAGGCCATCGGCGATGCGGTCGGCGACGTCATCGGCGGCTGACAGCGGGCTTCGCCCGGGAGGAACGAGGCCAGACACTGCCGATCTACATCTGGCTGACGGCCATCCTGCTCTTCGCCGCGCTCGCGTTCTTCGCTTTCGCCCAGGCGGCTTCAGCTCGTAATGGCGCTCAGTCGGCCGCGGACGCCGCCGCCCTGGCAGCCGCCCAAGCCGCGCGTGACGGCTTGCTCGACGAACTGGTCGAGGCGATCGGCTCCGGTGAGGACGGCGAGTGGCTCGATTGGCTCGACGGCATGGAATTCCCGGCCGGGGAGGGCGGCCCCGAGGCAGCGGCCCAGGCCCTGGCGGCCGACAACGACTCCAAGGTCACAGGGTTCGAGCCCCGTCAGGTGGGTGGCTACCTGGGCTACTGGGCCCAGGTCACCACGAACTACAGCGTGGGCGACTCGATCATTCCTGGCACGGAATCACAGCACGCCAAGGCCGACGCCATCGCCGTCATCAAGCCCCGATGCGAGGTCGATCCCTCGAGCGAGCCGGGGGACTCGGTGAAGTTCTCCTGCGACGGCGAGCCCATAGAGATCGATCCGGACGACTTCGACCTGGACGACTTGCCGGACGCAGCGGAGCTGTTTTCCGTGCATCTGGCCAAGTGACAAGCGACGACTGGGAAAAGGAAGCCGCTGACATGAAGCTTCGGCACACCATGAAGACCCGCAGGGCAATGACCGCGGCGGCGATCACGACTGGGCTGGTCCTCACGGTGGTCGGCTGCGGAGGCGGCGACGACGAGGGCTCCAAGTCGGACAAGCCGGATTCCTCCGAGTCGGCCGCCGGGAAGGACGACGAGGGAGACAAGGGCGAGCAGCAATCAGAAGCGCCGACTGGAGAGCAGCCACTTGCGGAGGCCAAGGGCGACGGCGTCACCCTGGTGATCAATTCGGCCGAGCGCGATCCCGGCGGCTTCGTCACGGTCTCCGGCAAGGTGACCAACGGGTCCGGCGGCCTGTGGACCGGCGGTGAATGGCGCGGTGACGAACAGGAATTGCGCAAGAACGGCGGCTCCATCGCGGGAGCGAGCCTCGTCGACAGCAAGGGAAAGAAGAAGTATCTGGTGCTGCGCGATACCAGCGGTCGCTGTCTCTGCACCAAGTTCGAGGGTGGAGTCGAATCCGGCCAGACCGTCGAGTGGTTCGCTCAATTCCCCGCTCCCCCTGAAGAGACGTCCAAGGTCAGCTTCCAAGTCGGTGCGATGCCTCCCGCACCCATTGAGATCGCCGAGGGCGAGTGACCATGACTCCCCGCCCCCACAGGACGGCCACGGCGACGGCAACCGTCATCGTCGCGGCACTCACTCTTCTCGCCCCCGAGGCCCGGGCCGACGACGACCCCAGCACACCCCCCGGCACCTCCACCACCTCCCCGCCCCCCGAAGTCGACTCCAACAGCCCCGGCCTGAAGCTCGCCGACGGTGCGACGCTCGCGCCCGCCAAGGTCCTCGACATCAAGTCCGTCGTGGAGGACCTGGGCGGGGAGGAGCGCCGCGAGGACACCAACACGGACGTGAAGTTCGCGCTACAGGCGGAGGTCCTCTTCCCCAAGGACAGCGCGAAGCTGAACCCCGAGGCGGACGCCCGTATCGAGGCGATCGCGGACGAGGCGAAGGCCCAGAAGGCGACCGACGTCCGCGTCTTCGGCTTCACGGACAACCTCGGCTCGTACGCCCACGGCAAGAAGCTCTCCAAGAACCGCGCCGAAGCCGTCCACGACCGCCTGGCGAGCTTCCTCGGCCCGCAGGTCACGTACTCCGTACGCGGCTACAGCGAGGACTACCCGATCGCGGACAACGGCTCGGAGGAGGGGCGGAAGAAGAACCGCCGGGTGGAGGTCTCGTTCCCGCGCGGAGCGTGAGGCCCCGGCTGCCACCGGGGACACAGCGGCACCCCCGATCGTTCTCCTCGTACGTACATACATACGCGACCGACAGGAGAACGTGGTGCCCGAGTACGACGCCACCGCGCGCCCGGCGACCGCCCACGACGTCCCCCGGGCAGTCCGTACCCTGGGCCGGGCCTTCGCCGACTACCCCTGGACCCGGCACACGGTGTCCGCCGACGATCACGTACGACGCGTGACGGGTCTCCAAGAGCTGTTCCTGACGCGAATAGGCCTGGTACACGGGCGGGTGTGGGTCGCCGGAGACGGCGCGGCGGTGGCCGCGTGGACCACGCCGACGACGGCGGACGCCGCGGGCGCCTTCGCCGAACTGGCTCCTTGCTTCGCCGAGTTGGCCGGGGATCGCGCGCAGGCGTACGAGGAGGCCGAGGCGGCACTGGCCCCGCACCGGCCCACGGAGCCGGTCTGGTTCCTGGGGACGGTCGGCGTCGACCCCGACCGGCAGGGCGCGGGCCTGGGCCGGGCAGTCCTGCGCCCCGGCATCGAGGCGGCGGAGCGGGAGGGCGTACCGGCGTTCCTGGAGACCTCCACCGAGACCAACGTCCGCTTCTACGAACGCCTCGGCTTCGAGGTCACGGCCGACCTCACCCTGCCCGGCGGCGGCCCACGCACGTGGTGCATGCTGCGCCGGGTGCCCTGAGCGCCCCGCGCTCAGCCGGCCCGGTACCGCACCCGCGCGAACGGCCACGCACCCGCCAGCCAGGCGGCCACGGCCTCACGCACGGGCGCGTCGAGGTGACGCCGGTCGGCCCGCACCCAGGAGCGCACGTAGGGGACAGAGGGATCGGCGCCATCGCCCTCGTACGGATAGATGTACAGACAGCCGATGACTTCGTCGCCGGGCTCCTCCAGGATCGAGTAGGTGAACCCGCGCCGCGCCGCGAAGTCGTCGGCGTGCATTTCCAGGTCACGCAGGTTGTCGGCGCGGCTCATCCCCGCGAGCGGCGGCCACTGGCGCCCCTCGAAGTCCGGCGTGGACCGTATGTACGCGATGCTCGACGTCCAAGCGGCGTGATCGGAGCCGTTGTGCCGCGGCCCGAGGGGTTCGAGCCGGAAGCCGGCACCGCTGAGAGCGAGGGGGACGGCGAAGTCGTCGGGTACGAAGGAGGGGGAAGGCATGCTGGGCAGGCTAGCGGACGGGGGCGGGGCTGCCTCGGCCGCCGCCCACCGCGACGCAGCCGCAAATACGCCGGTACTGGCCGCGGCCCTGGCCCTGTGATGCAACGGCCCCAGCTGGCCCACCGTTCACACAGCGCACACTTCTAGCCATAGTGAGCAGACGTGAGATTCGCCGTACAGCCCGTGGTGAGAGCGATGAGTGCCGGGGCGTCAGCGACGACGCGGCATGAACCCGGCGCGGGAAGTGGCGGGATCACGCCACGCACCGCGCAACTGCGTTGCGCCTGCAATGCGTTGTCGGGAGTATGTTCGATGAGCTATGAGGCATGAGCGCAGCGTGAACGGGCTGAAGCGGGGGTTGGGTGCATGAAGTTCGACATGGGCGAGACGACGCTGGCCACGCTGGGGAAGCAGACGTCAGGGTCGAGCGATGATCTGGGCGCGTTGATCCGGGCGCTGGTGTCGGCGGCGGAGCCGCTGGAGGGGAAGTTCAACGGCGCGGGCAAGGCGACGTTCGACTCTTTCAAGCTGCGGGCGGACGAGATCACGGCGGCGCTGAACGGCTCGCTCCAGTCGATCCTGGGCGGCCAGGCGGGCATGGACGAGGCGTTCGGGACCGGCACGCAGGAGCAGTCGGACAACGCGCAGCGGAACATGGGCGCGGCCAATTTCCAGGCGGCGCGTTTCTCCGGCTGAGCGGGAGCCGTGCCCGGGCCGTGAGGGCCCGTACGTCCACATTTCATCGTTGCGGGGAGTTGTGAGTCATGGCTGGGAATCAGGACCGGCGTTCGTACGACACGGGTGCGTCGGCGGATGTGCAGGGCGGGCTGCACGTCGTCATCGGCCAGCTGGAGCGGGTGCTCGGTGACCGCGACCGCGCGGTGAAGGCGGCGATGGCCGACTACCAGGCCGATGGTGTGTCGGATGAGTACCACGGCAAGGAAGTCCGCTGGAACAAGGCGGCCAACGAGGTCCGCGAGATCATCCGCCTCGTGCGCTCGACGCTGGAGGAGAACGACGGCACGGCCCAGACGACGCTGTCCCGCGCCCGGGCCGCTGTCAACAACATCGGCTGACCACAGCAGCACACCGTGCGGCGGGACGACGGGGAGCTAGGGGGCGTGTGGTGACGGCTTGGGACATCGAGCCAGGCGGAGTCGGCGGCGTGCTGCGGCGGGCCGGTGAGTCGGCCGAGCGCATGGCGAAGGCCGGCGGTGAGATGCAGAAGACGCTGCCGAGCGCGGCGGCTTCGGCGGGGACGATCGCCGAGGGCGGGCACGAAGGGGACGGGAAGGCCGGCCCTGGCGGCAAGGGCGGGGTGCAGGGGCCGGTCGGCGCCGCGCTCGGCGTGTTCGCCCGGCAGTGGTCGCAGGACCTGAAGTACGTCTCGCGGCGGACGGCCAGCTCCCTGCTCGGCGCGCGCCTCGCCACCGAGGCGTACGTCAGGGGCGACTTGGAGATGGCCGCGAACAAGCACGGTGCCGCGATTAAGGGGATCGTGCCGAAGATGCCCGGCGTCAATGGCGGTGACGGCAGGCGGGGCGGTGGCGGATGAGCGACGACGTCATCGACCCCAATGGGATCCCGCAGTTCACCGGTGACCTGGAGCAGTTGGAGCGGGACGTCGCGGACCTGCGCAGGGAGGCGTCGCGGTTCCGCGACGGGGGAGCGGACGTGCACTCCGACTTCCAGGGGCTTTCGGCCTTCTACGAGGCTCCGGAGGCGGAGCAGCTGTTCGCCACGACGAAGCCCGTGCAGACGAAGACGGACGCCTTCGCGGACGATCTGGAGAAGGTCGCGCAGGCGCTGGACGAGTACGCGAGCGAGGTGCGGCCGCTGGCCGAGAAGCTCAGGCGGCTGCGTATGGAGGCCAGCGCCTTCTACATCGACGAGGTGTCGACGGACGACGACTGGCGCAAGGACCAGGACAAGATCGACCAGAACGAGCGTCTCGTCGAGGAGGTCGGGGCGGCGGTCCTGGCCTTCCAGGCGGCCGAGCGGGACTGCCACAACAAGATCACTGCGCTGGTCGACGGCGTACAGCTGGGGGCCAGTGACGACGGCTCGGCCAGGTGCGACACCTACGGCTTCACCTCCGACGTCCTCGACCAGGCAGAGGAACTCCCCTGGGGCGGCGTGGCCGAACGGGACTACGACGGCGTCGCCTGGCTCGCCCATCAGGCCAAGGAGTTCGGCAAGGGCTTCGTCGTGGACGGCATCGTCGGCACGGCCAAGGGCCTCGGCACACTGGTGGGCAAGGACGGCTGGGGCGCGGCCGGAGAGGCCTGGACCAACCTGGCCAAGCTGTCCACCGGCCTGACCCTCACCCTCACCCCGGCCGGGGCCCTCCTCTGGAACGCCCGCGACGACCAACTCCCCTTCTGGCTCCGGGACTCGCGGCGCTCCGTCGTCGAAACGGGCAAGGGGCTCATCGCGTACGACCAGTGGGGCTCGAACCCCTCCCGCGCCGCGGGCCTGGTCGGCTTCAACGCTCTCACCATCGCGGCGACGCGGGGGGCGGGGGCGGCTGCCAAGGGGGGAGTGGCGGCGAAGGCGGGAGCGGTCATCGGTAAGGCCGGCCGGGCGGTGGATCCCTTCACGTACGCGGCGAAGGGCGTCACCTTCACGGCCACCAAGGTCGGCGACCTCCTGACTCCCCTCCGTACGGCCCGCACAGCCACGCGTCTCGATGTTCCGACAGGCCCCTACCGCCTCGCGGATGAAGGACCGGGCGCGACGGCGCGGCCCGCGGTCGTGCCGGACAACGCACGGGTGTACGCCGACAGCAAGGGCCACACGCTTTACATGACGCGTGACGGGGTCATTGTCGACGAGCACGGCAGAGCCTTGGGAGACATGAAGAAGGAGAGGGGAGGGCGGCAGGAGTTCTCTGCCGCGGAGCGTGCAGCCGCATCCAAGGTCGAAAAGCCGCTTGTTCTCCGGCCTTCTGACCGAGCTCCTGTGTCGATGGAAGCCCAGGTGGGCGATGGGACGGCAGGTGCCGCCGGCCGGACGGGCGACGGGCTGCTGAACGGCGGCACGACTCGTGGTACTCCCGGGGAAACCGGACACCACATGCCAGGAGGGAGTAGTCACAACGCGGGCAGCAGTCCCTCTGCCAGCCATGAATCGGCGAATGGCCGTGGCCACGGTACCGATGGGGGCCACGAGGGTACCGACGGGAACCGTAGCGAGGCTGCTCACAGCGGCAATGATCACGCCACAGCGGCTGATGAAGGCTGGCAGGGTGATCGACATTCGAGAGGTGGTGAGGAAGGCGGAACAGGCGACTTTCCCGGCTCACAGGGTCGAGACACCGTTCCGCCGCCGCCCCCCGGCCCAGGCGAAAAACTCTTGGACCACCTCAACGAGGCACGAGTGGAGCGCGTTGAGGGGATCATTACGCGCGTCGACGGGCAGCCGGTTGCCGACTACCTGGACGGGCTCGCTCGTGACCGTGGTGCGGCGTACCGGGCAGCGAAGGAAGCCGGGATCTTCTCTCGCAAGCAGACGGGTGCCTGCGTCGGGGCCGTGATCGACTTGCGCACGGGGAGGGTCATCGAGGGCATCAACGGCAAAGCCGAGGTCATCATTCCGCGCGACAGGCTCCATCCGACCCTGGCTGCGCGCTACGACTCCATCGGAGATCCGCCGCCGCACAACGACCACCCCTTGGGGCACGCGGAGGTCAAAGCGGCCAACGAACTACTCTGGGAGCGTCGGAAGCAAGGCTTACCGGACGGGCAGTCGGCCCTGTCAGAGATGCGAGCATCTGTGGACTTCCCTTTCTTGCTGAACAAGGCAACAGGCAATCCAGGGCGGCCTGCTCCCTTTTGTGCGAACTGTAACCATATGCTCCAAGGTGTTTCCAGCGGCCACGGGCGATTCACAGGTTTCCCTCCGAGTGATGAGAACTGGATCCCATGACGAACCATGTCAATCGAATTGACATCGACGACCCCGACGTCGATATGGACGCGGGACAGCGCCTGCTGTACCGAGGCGTCCCCTTCACCGGGGAGGTGGAAGAACGCCTCGGCGGCAGTCTGGTCAGCCTGGACAACTATACCGAGGGAGTGCAGAACGGCACTTCGCGCGAGTGGTACGAGGATGGGACCCTTCGCTCTGAAGGGACGGTGCGGATGGGCCTTCCTCGCGGGGAGTTCAAGGAATGGCATCCCAATGGTGTACTGGCGTCGCGAAAGCTGTTCGAGCAGGACGGTTTGACTCTACGTGAAGAATTTGCCTGGGATGAAAGGGGACAGCCAACACGGAGTTGGCGACTCGAGGGCGACCAGGCGACCAGCTGAGGTGACGGCGAGGGTCGCACTGCCGATGTTGTGTGACACGACGCCAGCGTGCTGGGTGAGATGCGGGCTTCTGTGTACTTCCCGTTCAAGAAGGACCGTTCACTGGACGTCCCTGCGCCCCGGCTGGCCGCCCCGTTCTGCGCGAATTGTGCAAAGATGCTTCCCGAAGTCCCAAGCAGGTGCGGCCGATTCACTGGGTGGCCGCCTGATAGGGATGCGAACTTCCTGCCGTGGTGATGAGAGTGCAACGTATCGATATCGACGATCCGGACATGGACTACGGGTACGTCTTGCTGTACCGGGACGAGCCCTACACAGGTGAGGCTGTGGAGTACCTGGCGGGCCATCTCGTGAGCAAAGTGATGTACACCGAGGGGGTCAAAGACGGTCCCTATCGCGAGTGGTACAAGGACGGCACGTTGCGAGCCGAGGGTGTGATGCGTATGGGATTCGTGTCGGGGGAATTCAAGCGTTGGCACCCTAATGGCGCTCTGGCCAAGCACATGATTAACAGTGAGGACGGCAAGACGCCCTTGGCCGATTTTGAATGGTACGAGGAAGGGCGCCCCATTCGTACGTGGCGGAAGTCGGATTAGGGGCGCTTCACTCTCAATTAGTCGGAGGGGGGATCATGGCATCTCAGGACTACGACAGTCAGTTGCTGGAGTCCGTCTCGGTTCGGCGGCGGCGGCTTCGGGATGCGTTGTTGTTCGGAGGGGAGCGGCAGCGGCGGTCCGTGGATGAGCGGTTGGGGAAGCTGTTCGGCGGGATCGTGATCGCGGCCGTGCTGTGTGCGGGCTGCGTGGGGTGGTCCTTTGTCTCTAACCGGGTGATGAATGAGAGGCCGGGGGATTCGTCGCCGGTGTCGCATTCTTCGTCACCGGGTGCGACTGAAATGCCTACTTTGGCTCCTTCTTCTCGGTGATAGGTTCGAACTTGTGATATCTGCGGGGGCGCTGAGCCGGAATCGGAGCCAAGGGGCCGTGGCGTTGAGCCGGGTGACCCTGGTGGGGGAGCGGCGGCGGGTGGATCTCGTACTGCCCTCCCAGGAACCGGTCGGGCTGCTGTTGCCCGAAGTGCTGCGGCTGCTCGGGGATCAGGTGGGGGAGCGGCCCCAGCCGCGGTATCTCGTCGGGGTCGACGGGACCGCGATCGCGCAGGACGCCACGCTGGAGTCCGCCGGCGTCGCCGATGGGGCGGTGCTGCGGCTCGTGCGGGCGGAGGACGCGCCTTCCGCGCCCGTCGTGCACGACGTCACCGATGAGGCCGCCGATGACGTGGACGTGCGCGGCTGGAGGTGGGGGCCGCGGGCCCGGAGCGTGGTCTGTGGGGTCGCCGCCGTCACCTGGGCCCTGGTCGCCGGGGTGCTGGCCCGGCAGGAGTTCGCCGACGGCCGGGCGGGAGCCGGGCTCGTCGGGGCGGCGGTCGTCGCGGGGCTCGGCGGGGTGCTGTGCGGGCGGCTGCGGCGTACCGAACTGGCCGCCACGTCGACGGCCGGCACCGGCGCCCTGGGCGTCCTGGGCGCCTGGTGCCTCGCGGACGCCGACGGCTGGTCGGCGGCCGGACGCCTCGCCGGGATGGGCGGCGCCCTCGCCGTCGCGCTGCTGCTGCTCGGGTGGTGCACCCCGCTGGGGCGCGGCGCGTTCGTCGGCTGCGGCGCGCTCGTGGGGTGCGTGGTGGCCTGGGAGGTCGCCCTCGGCGTACAGGACGGCGACAGCGCTGCGCGCGTGGGCGCCGTGCTGGCCGTTCTGTCGGTGGTCACGCTGGGGGTGCTGCCGCGCCTCGCGCTGATGACCTCAGGTCTCTCCGGGCTCGACGACCGGCGGTCGGCAGGCGCGTCCGTCAGCCGCTACCAGGTCGGTGTCGCCCTCGCCGCCACGCACCGGGGCCTCGCCCTCGCGAGCCTGGTCCTGGCCGTGTCCGCCGCAGTCGCCGGTGTGCTCGTCCTGGGTGAGGCGCCGGTATCCGTGTGGTCGGTGCTGCTCGCCGTGGTCACCGCGCTGGTGCTCGCCCTGCGGGCGCGGGCGTTCCCGCTGGTCGCGGAAGTCGTCGCCCTGCTGGTGGCCGCGGGCGTCGTGGTCGTACGGCTCGTCTGGGTGTGGCTCGACGACTCCGGCGCGGCCGCCGGGCCGCTCGCGCTGCTCATCGCGCTCGCGGCGGCACCGCTGCTCGCCCTCGCCGTACGTCCCGCCGAGCACGTGCGCGTACGGCTGCGGCGTGCCGGGGACCTGCTGGAGTCGGTGGGCGTGATCGCCCTCGTACCGCTGCTCCTCGGCGTGTTCGGGGTGTACGGGCGGCTCCTCGACACCTTCGCGTAGGAGGCCGGGACATGGCACAGGAACGGAACTGGCAGCGTGACGTGCTGCGGGAGCTGAGCACATACGCGGGACCGGGTGACGCGCCTGCGGAGCAGACCGGTTCGAGGGCGGGCACGGCCGTGGCGCGCACGGTGGAGAAGAGCACGCCGGTCGTGCCCGCGGCGACGGACGCTTCCGGGACGGAGAATTCCCCGGCCGCTCGGGCCGCTCGGGCCGCTCGGGCCGCTCGGGCCGCTCGGGCCGCTCGGGCCGCTCCGGACGCCCGGGCCCCCGAGGCCGTGAGCCCGACGCGTGCCCCCGCCCCGGCCTCGGCCCCGGCCCCGGCCCCGGCCGCCCCGCCGCCCCCGGCCCCCGTCCCCCAGCCCACCCCCACCCTCGACCCCCGCCTGGCCCTGGCCCAACGCCGCCCCCACCACGGCGACTCCGCCCTCCGCCGCACGGGGCGTACGCTCCGGCGGCTCACCGCGTCCGCCGCGCAGGAGGTAGCCGAGGAGTCCCGTACCGCGCAGGAGATTCAGCGGCCCGTGACCACCGGCAGGGTCGTGGCCGTGACGTCGATCCGGGGCGGTGTCGGCAAGACGACCGTCGCCGCGCTGCTCAGCCGGGCCTTCACGCACTACCGGCACGACCCGGTGCTCGCCCTGGAGGCGGACGCCGCGCTCGGGACGCTGCCGGTGCGGATGGGCGCGGAGTCGGTCCGGTGGGCGTGCGGGGACCTCGCCCGGATTCTCACGCCCGCCATGCAGCTCACCGACGTCACGGGCTATCTGGTGCCGGTCAGTGACGGCGGCTGGCTGCTGCCCGGCAGCCAGGGGAGGGTCGGCGCGCCCCTGGACGTGGCGACGTACCGCACCGTCACGCTCGCCCTGCGCCGCTACTTCGCCATGACCGTCGTCGACTGCGAGACGCTGCCGGGCGAGGTCGCGCGGACCGCCATGGACACCGCGCACGCGCGCGTGGTCGTCGCCCCGATGACGCCCGAGGGCGTGGGCGGGACCCGGCTCGTCCTCGACTGGCTCGGGCAACTGCCGCACTCGGCGCTCGCCTCCACCGTCGTCGCGCTCACCGCCGCCGCACCTGACATGACGCTGAACGCGAAGGCCGCCGCCGGACATCTGAGGGAGACCGGGGTGACCGTCGTCGCCGTACCGTACGACCGGCATCTGGCCGGCGGCGGCGCCATCGACCCGGCCCGGCTCGCCGACGCCACCCGGCAGGCGGCCACCCGGCTCGCCGCCGAGGCGATGCGGCGGGCGGTGCGGGTGCGTTGAGGAGAGACACGCCATGACCCACCGCCTCGTCCACCGCCCGGCCCGCTCCACCCGCCCCCCGGCCGCCCCCGCCCAGCACGTCATCGAGCCGCCCCCGAACCTGCCCGAGGGCAAGATGGGCAACGCGGCCACCGCCCTGCTGCCCATGGCGGGCGTCATGGGCTCGGTCGTGATGATGACCGTGATCCGCTCCAGCCGGTTCGCGGCCCTCGGCGCGGTCGTGCTCGTGTTCGCGCTGCTCGGCGCGGTGGCCCTCTTCCTGTCGCAGCGCGGCAAGGCCCAGCGCACCCGGCGTACGCAGCGTGAGCGCTATCTGGAGTACGTGGAGGAGCAGCGCCACGAACTCGGCGGCAGGGAACGGGAAGCCCGTGCCCGGGCCCGCCTCCTGAACCCGCCGCCCTCGGCCCTCTACGACCTCGCCCGGGACCCCGCCCGCCGCTGGGAGCGCCGCCGCGCCGACGCCGACTTCCTGCACGTGCGCGTCGGTACCGGCGACGTTCCCGCGCAGGACGTCGTGATCGGGCAGAACAGCGGGAGCGGCGTGCTGACGCCGCCCGACCCGTTCATGCTGAACGAGGCGCGCGCCTTGCAGGCGCGGTTCACCGTGGCGCCGGACTTCCCCCTGACCGTGCCGCTCGACCGGGCGGGCAACGTCAGCGTCATCGGCGACCGCGACGGCGTGCTGCGCGTGGCCCGCGCGCTGCTCGTGCAGACGGCCGTCACACACGCGCCGGACGACGTGGCGATCGCGCTCGGCGTGCCCGGCGACCGGATCGCCGACTGGGAGTGGGCCAAGTGGCTGCCCCATGTGCTGGATCCGAGCGCGGTACCAGAGGCTCACGACGATCCTGTCGCCGTACGGCGTATCGCTCCCGGTCTCGACGGGGCCGACGGGCTCGCCCGGCTGTGCGCCGCCGACCTGCGCCGCCGCGCCTCGTACGCCGCCGAGGTCCGCCGTGGCCTGTCCGACAAGCGGGCGCTGCTCATGGCGGACCGGATGCTCGTCGTGAGCGACATACACGGCACGACCGCCGTCGAACTGCCGCGTCCGGACGCCGCCGTGGGGCTCGGCGACATGGGCGTCACCGTGCTGCACTTGCTGGCCGAGCAGATCCACGAGCCGGACGAGGTCAGCGTCCGCATCACCGTCGGCGGGGAGGGAGACCAGGTCACCGTCGAGGACCTCCGCGCCCCCGAAGACCGCCGCTCCCAGGGGCTCGCCGACACCGTCAGCGTCCCCGGCGCCGAAGGCCTCGCCCGCCTCCTGGCCCCCCTCCGCCTCACCCCCGAATCCGCCGCCGAAGGCACCCCGGTCTCCGGCCCCGTCGGCTTCCCCGCGCTCCTCGGGGTCGAAAACCCCGCCGACCTGGACATCGGCGGGCTGTGGGCGCCCCGCGGCGAGCGGGACTTCCTGCGGGTGCCGATCGGTCTCGACGACCGGCACGAGCCCGTGCTGCTCGACCTGAAGGAGTCCGCCGAGCTGGGCATGGGCCCGCACGGCCTGTGCGTGGGGGCCACCGGCTCCGGCAAGAGTGAGCTGCTGCGCACGCTCGTCCTCGCCCTGACCGCCACGCACCCGCCCGAGGACCTGGCCATGGTCCTCGTCGACTACAAAGGCGGCGCGACCTTCGCCCCCTTCACCGGCCTGCCGCACGTCGCCGGAGTCATCACCAACCTGGAGAACCAGGCCGACCTCGTCGAGCGCGTCCACACCAGCCTCGCCGGCGAGATCACCCGCCGCCAGCAGGTCCTGAAGGACGCGGGGAACGTCGCCGACATCGGGCACTACGCGGCGCTGCGCGCCAAGGAGCCGGGGCGAGGACTCGAACCTCTGCCGCATCTGTTCGTCGTCATCGACGAGTTCGGCGAACTCATCACCGCCAAGCCGGACTTCATCGACCTCTTCCTGTCCATCGGGCGCATCGGGCGGTCGATCGGCGTGCATCTGCTGCTGGCCAGCCAGCGCATCGAGAGCGGCAAGTTGAAAGGCCTGGAGACCTATCTGTCGTACCGGCTTGGACTGCGTACGTTCTCCGCCGACGAGTCGCGGACCGTTCTCGACACCGTCGACGCCTTCCAGCTGCCGCCGCTGCCCGGCTTCGGCTATCTGAAGGTGGACACGTCCACGTACACGCGCTTCAAGGCCGGGTACGTGTCCGGGGCCCACCACGGGTCTTCGGCGCACGGCCAGGACACCGACGCCGGGCCGCCCGCGTGGACGTATCCGGCCTACAACACGCCGGTACGGGACGACGGCGGGCCGCGCGAGGAGGGCCCGGCGCGTGAGCGCGAGACCGGGCCGACCGTGATGTCCACGATGGTGGACCAACTCGCCACGGCGGCACCGCCCGTACGCCGCATCTGGCTCGCCCCGCTGCCCGGCGCGATCCCCCTCGACGCCGCGGCCGGGCCCCTGCGCGTGTCCGAGCGCGGCCTGCACCTCGCGCGCGGCGACGGCCGGCTGCGGGTGCCCCTCGGCGTCCTGGACGACCCGGCCAAGCAGTGGCAGGGCCTGTGGACCCTCGACCTGAACGTCGCGGGCGGGCACGTCGCCGTCATCGGCGGCCCCCAGTCCGGCAAGACCACGCTGCTGCGCACCCTGACGCTGTCGCTCGCCCTCACCCACACCCCCGCCGAGGTCGCCGTGTACGGCCTCGACCTGGTCGGCGGCGGGCTCACGGCGCTGGTGGGCCTGCCGCACGTCGGGGGCGTGGCGTCCCGGGCCGACCGCGAGCGCCTCGCCCGTACCGTCGCCGAGCTGACCGCGCAGCTCGCCCTGCGCGAGGAACTGTTCCGCGAGCACGGCATCGACTCCCTCGACCAGCTGCGGCGCATGCGTGCCACCGGGCAGCTGCCCGAGCTGGGCTCCACGGACCTGGTGCTGCTCGTCGACGGCTTCGGCGCGCTGCGCGAGGAGTTCGCGGAGCTGGACGACGCGATCGCCGAACTGCTCAAGCGCGGCGGCGGCTACGGCATCCACGTCGTCGCGGGCATGCTCCGCTGGAACGACGTGCGCATCGCCACCCAGTCGATCTTCGGCACCCGGATCGAGCTGCGCCTGAACGACCCCACCGACTCCACGGTCGACCGCAAGCTCGCGGAGACGGTCACGGCGGACACCCCCGGCCGGGCCCTCACCGACGGCAAGCTCTTCGCGCAGACCGCGCTGCCCCGCACCGACGGCGGCACCGGCACGGGCGACCTCGGCACCGCCCTGGAACACGCCGCCCGTACCGTGGCGGCCACCTGGCACGGCGAGCCGGCCGCCCCCGTCCGGGTCCTGCCGCTCGGCCTGCCCGCCGCCCGGCTGCCCTCGCCCGCCGCGGAGCCCGACCTGGTGCCGATCGGCGTCGACCAGGACACCCTCGGCCCCGTCCGCCTCGACCTCTTCGACCGCGACCAGCACCTGCTGATCCTGGGCGACAACGAGTGCGGCAAGACCAACCTGCTGAAACTGATCACCGGGCAGCTCATCGCGCGGTACGGCACCGAGGACCTCGTGTTCGGTGTCTTCGACCCCCGCCGCGGCCTGCGCGGCCACATCCCGGAGCCCTACCGCGGCGGCTACGCCCACAACGCCAAGCTCGCCGCCGCGCTCGCCACCGGCATCGCGGGCGAGCTGGACAAGCGCCTCCCGGACACCGCGGATCCCGACGACCCCGACACCGGCGACCCCGCCTTCACCGGGCCCCGCATCGTCATCCTCGTCGACGACTACGACATCCTCACCACCGCGGGCCAGCAGCCCCTCGCCCCTTTCCTGCCCTACATCTCATCGGCCCAGGACATCGGCCTGCACTTCGTCGTGGCCCGTCGTGTCGCCGGGGCCTCCCGCGCCCTGTACGAGCCCTTCCTCACCGCCCTGCGCGAGACCGGCGCCACGGCACTGCTGATGACAGGCGACCGCGCGGAGGGGCAGCTCTTCCCCGGCGTCCACCCCTCCGCGCAGCCCCCCGGCCGCGGCACCCTCGTCCGCCGCGGCCACCGCCCCCTGCTCATTCAGACGGCCCTGACGCCAGAGGCGTCCGCCGAGGAGAAGCCGTGACCAAGGACGTCATCGCCCTGACGCCCGAGATGCCCGACGCGGCGGCCCTGCTGGCCGGACTCCACGCGGGCGGCCCGGACCTCGGCGTGACCATGAGCGCCGACGACGCGGTGATCCACCTGTGCACGCCGACGGGCCGGCCGCTCGTGTCGGTCGAGGCACCCGTCATCGTCCACACCCGGGGCGAGGCCGAGCGCCTCCTCGGCTCTCACATGACCGTGCCGGAGGTGCCGTTCTGGTGGACCGAGGCCCGCGCCTCGACGGCGGCGCCGGAGGCCGAGGACCTCGCAGGATCGTTCTGCGGCCGCCTCACGCTGCTGCTCGGCGGTACCACCTGGCCTCCGGACGCCGCCACCGTGCGGGTGGTCGACACCCCTGGCGGCGGCGAGGTCACGGCGGCCCCGGCCCCCGAGGGCGCCCTGCCCGCCGTCGACGTCCTCACCGACTCCACGGCCGTCGTCATCCTCGACCGGCCCGTCATCGGCCTGAGCACATGGCTCTCCGACGTCCTGCGCACCACCGTCACCTCCGGCCGCGCCCTGCACATCGTCACGCCGCCGCACGCCCGCCTGAGCCTCCCCCTGCGCACGGCCCTCACAGGACCGCCGAACCGCTGGGTCGTCCAGGACCCCGACCACGGCTACTACGACGGCCTCACCGGGGCCGTGCTGCGCTGGCAGGACGGCACCTTCGCGCCCGCCCTCGACCAGGGCGGCGAGGCCACCGTGGCGGAGGCCTTCGCCCCGCCCGGGCCCACCGCCGAGCGGCAGCTCACCGTCTCCTTCCGCACCCGGCACGCGCCGGACCGCGACCTCGTCCTGGGCCAGGGCCTCGAAACCGCCTGGCAGCACCTCACCGGCACCGCCCCCGCGGGGTGGGGCACCGCCGAGCCCGTCAACCTGCCCTGGTCACCGCGGCAGTTGACCGCCCTCGCCCGCGACCGCGCCCCGGAACCCAGCCATCTGCTCGCGGTCGGTCACCCGGACCGCCCCGCGCTCGCCACCCTCCGCGTCCAGCGCACCCGGACCGGCGTCGCCCAGGAGGTCACCCTCGACCTCGGCCTCCCCGCCGGTGAGCCCACGCCTCTCGACGTGATCGAGCCGCTCGCCGAGGCCCTCGTGGCGCGGCACGGCCTGTGCACCATGCTCGTCACGCTGCGCCCCGCCCGCGCCGACCTCACGGTCGCCGCGCGTCTCGCGCACCCGCCCGTGCCCGTCTCCTTCACCCTCGGCGCCGCCGACGTCCGCGCCGTCGGTCTCGCGCACGCCCGCCGCCCCCCGCTGCCGCACCGGCCGGTCCCGCTCGGCCCCGCATCCGGGCCCGCGCTCCACTACCGCTTCGGCGACGGTACGGATCCCGCCGCCTGGGACCGCGTCGACCAGCTCACCCGGCACCTCTCGGTGGCGCGTACGTAATTCCGGGCGGGTCGGGCCCGCGCTTGAGAGCATCGGATCATGAGCACCTCCCGTGACAGCACGCCCACCGGACCCCGCACGTTCGACGACCTCGTCGCCGAGGCCGAAGCCGCCCCTACGGCGGGCTGGGACTTCTCCTGGTTCGAGGGCCGGGCCACCGAGGCGCGGCCCTCGTGGGGATACGCGCGGGCCATGGGGGAGCGGCTGGGGGCGGCGTCGGCCGCGCTCGACGTGCAGACCGGGGGCGGTGAGGTGCTGGCGGCCGCGCCCTCGCTGCCCCCGGTCACCGTCGCCACGGAGGGCTGGCCGCCGAACGTGGCGAAGGCGACGGCGCTGCTCCACCCGCGCGGCGCGGTCGTCGTGGCCTCGGCCGAGGACGCGCCGCTGCCGTTCGCGGACGGCGCCTTCGACCTCGTCACCAGCCGGCACCCGGTCACGCCGCACTTCGCCGAGATCGCGCGGGTGCTGCGGCCCGGCGGGACGTACTTCGCCCAGCACGTGGGCCCGAGCAGCGTGTTCGAGCTGGTCGAGTACTTCCTGGGGGAGCAGCCCGACGCGGTCAGGAAGGCCCGCGACCCCGAGGACGAGCGGGCCGCGGCCGAGGCCGCGGGGCTCGACGTGGTGTCGCTGCGCGCCGAGCGGTTGCGGATGGAGTTCTTCGACGTCGGGGCCGTCGTCCACTTCCTGCGGAAGGTGGTGTGGATGGTGCCGGGCTTCACCGTCGACGCGTACCGGCCGCGGCTGCGCGAGCTGCACGAGCAGATCCGGGCGGAAGGGCCGTTCGTGGCCCACAGCACCCGGCACCTGTTCGACGCGCGCAAGCGCTGAGCGCTGCTTCGGCGGTACTGTCGATCCGGTAAGTGAGCGGCCGTTCATCCACGCGGACGAGGAGTTGGCACATGGCGAAGGGCAAGGGGCCGTACGTGTGCGGTCTGGACGCGGCCGTGGACGTCGTCGGCGGCAAGTGGAAGCCCCTGATCCTGTGGGCGCTGCACGCGGGCGGCACCCTGCGGTTCGGCGAGCTGCGGCGGCACGTCCCCGGGGTCAGCGAGAAGATGCTGATCCAGCAGCTGCGGGAGATGGAGACGGACGGCATCGTGCATCGCGAGGTCTACCGCGAGGTGCCGCCCAAGGTGGAGTACTCCCTCACCGATCTCGGCCAGTCGCTGAACCGGGCCCTGGGGCCGCTCGGGCAGTGGGGCGACGAGAACATGGAGCGCCTGGTGGCCAACCAGGAGGCCAAGGTCGCGGCGGTCGCACGCGGCGCCTGAGAGCCAGTAACCGGAAGGCCGGTACGCGGAAGGCCGGTACGCGGAAGGCCGGTACGCGGAACACCGGTGCCCGGCCCGTCAATTCGGGCAATTCGGGGCGACTTCGTCATGAGGTGGCCGCCGATTCAACATCGTTATCGATTGTTGCGCACACGGGCTCGATTCGGCCGCTGAACTCACGTAAGTTCAGACCAACGGTAATTCGCGGGCGCAAAGCTGCGCGGGGCGGTGCCGCGCAGTGGAGGGGGCTGCGCGGCCTCGTGCACGCCCCTGCCGGGCGCGAGCGCCGCAGCGTACTCCTAGGCGCCGCCGCGGTCCGCCCCGTCCAGGTCCACCACCAGGCGCACGCCCCCGCGGATCCCCCACCCCGCCATCGCGCCGGCCTCCGCCTCCACGACCCGCCGGGCCCGGAGCCGGGGCAGGCCCACCCGGCCCGGCCGCATCGTCCGCACCACGAGGACACGGGACCGCCGGTCCAGGTAGGCCACGTCCACGGCGAACCGCATCCCCAGGGTGTGCACGGCACTCGTACGCGGAAGCAGCAGGGCACCCCGGACGCCGTCGCGGCCGAGCAGCCCGCGCCGCCGCGCGCGGGGCGAGTCCGCCACCTCCAGGGGCACCACCACCGGGCCCCCGGGCCCCGCCACCGTCAACGTCGCCATGGCGCGACGCTAGCGCCCGCCGCGTCAAGCGCGCGCCCCGCCTCCGCATCACCCTTCGGAGCTACCGGCTCCGGCGGCCGGAACGCGCCGCGGGGGCCGGAATCCGGTGGGGGGCGGGGGCCAGGCAGTCGCCGGGCGGTCTCGGAGAGTAGTTGTGGCACGCCGATGCACCGCGAAGCACTTACGAAGGGTTATGGTGGAAACCCCCCCTCGGGCCGGTCCGTCTCCCCCCCCACGGACCGGCCCGTTTCTTTTGGCCGCGCCGCGACCGACGGCTCAGCGCCGCCCGGCCCAGATGTTCGTCCCCGGCGTCGACACCGCGAAGGCGTCGATCTCGGCGAGGTCCGCGTCCGTGAGCTTGGGCCCGGACAGGGCCGCCACGTTCTCCTCCAGCTGCCGCACGCTGGACGCGCCGATGAGCGCCGACGTCATGCGCTCGTCCCTGAGCACCCAGTTCAGCGCCAGTTGCGCGAGCGACTGACCCCTCCGCGACGCGATGTCGTTCAGGCCATTGAGACGGCGTACGACTTCGTCGCTGAGGAGGCCGGGGTCCAGCGACTTGCCCTGGGTCGCGCGCGAGCCCTCGGGGATGCCCTTCAGGTACTTGTCGGTCAGCAGGCCCTGCGCGAGCGGGACGAAGGAGATGCAGCCCATGCCCTCCGCCTCCAGGGTGTCGAGGAGGCCGTCGTCCTCGGTCCAGCGGTTGATCATCGAGTACGAGGGCTGGTGGATGAGGGGACGCACCCCCATCTCGCGCAGCAGCCGCGCGGCCTGTGCGGTCTGCTCGCTGTTGTACGAGGACACGCCGACGTACAGCGCCTTGCCCTGCTGGACCGCGGACGCGAGCGCGCCCATGGTCTCCTCCAGCGGGGTGTCCGGGTCGAAGCGGTGCGAGTAGAAGACGTCGACGTAGTCCAGGCCCATCCGCGCGAGCGAGGCGTCGAGCGACGAAAGCAGGTACTTGCGCGAGCCCCACTCGCCGTACGGGCCCGGGTGCATGAGGTAGCCCGCCTTGGTCGAGACGATCAGCTCGTCCCGGTGGGAGGCGAAGTCCTGCGCGAAGAGCTTGCCGAAGTTCAGCTCCGCGCTGCCGGGCGGCGGGCCGTAGTTGTTCGCCAGGTCGAAGTGCGTGACGCCCAGGTCGAAGGCGCGGCGCAGGATCGCGCGCTGGGAGTCGAGGGCGCGGTCGTCGCCGAAGTTGTGCCAGAGGCCGAGGGAGACGGCTGGCAGCTTCAGGCCGCTCCTGCCGGTGCGGCGGTACTCCATCGAGTCGTAGCGGGTGGGGGCGGCTCGGTAGGGGGAGACGTCGTTCATGAAACGAAGCTACGCCACTGCGTTTGGCTTGGGCGGGTTGTGTCGGCCTGCGGCCTCGTCCTCAATCGCCGGACGGGCTCGGTGTCGGCCTGCGGCCTCGTCCTCAATCGCCGGACGGGCTTGATCTGTGGCCTGCGGTTTCGTCCTCAGGTGCCGGACGGGCTTGGTGTCGGCCTGTGGCCTCGTCCTCAAGCGCCGGACGGGCTTGATCTCGGCCTGCGGCCTCGTCCTCAGGTGCCGGACGGGCTTGGTGTCGGCCTGTGGCCTCGTCCTCAAGCGCCGGACGGGCTTGATCTGTGGCCTGCGGTTTCGTCCTCAGGTGCCGGACGGGCTCGTGGGGCTCAACCTCCGTCGTTGGGGCCCGGTTTCTGGGGTCGGGGTGGTACCCGGGCCGGGGGAGCGGTCGCGCAGCGGTACCCTTTCGGCTTCGGGGGCTGCCGTCGGGCCCCAGGACCCCCCGGCCGGTCGGCCCCCGGGGCAGCGGCCGATTTTCGTGAGAGGTGGAATCTCGTGAGCTTGCGCGACCTGGTGTACCGGCTGTACGCACACCGGGTGGAGGGCCGCCTCGACCACGCGCAGGTGCCCAAGCACATCGGCGTCATCCTCGACGGCAACCGCCGCTGGGCGAAGGCCTCCGGCGGCACCACCGCGCAGGGCCACCAGGCGGGCGCGTACAAGATCGAGGAGTTCCTCGGCTGGTGCGCGGAGACCGACGTCGAGGTCGTCACGCTGTGGATGCTCTCCACGGACAACCTCGACCGCCCCGACGAAGAGCTGGTCCCGCTCGTCGGCATCATCGAGGAGACGGTCCGCAGCCTCGCGGCCGACGGCCGCTGGCGCGTGCACCACGTGGGCACCCTCGACCTGCTCCCCGGCCGCACCCAGCGGGTCCTGAAGGAGGCCGAACAGGCCACCGACACCAACAAGGGCATACTCGTCAACGTCGCCGTCGGCTACGGCGGCCGCCAGGAGATCGCCGACGCGGTCCGCTCCCTCCTCCTCGACCACGCCGAGCGCGGCACCTCCATCGAGGACATCGCCGACAGCGTCGACGTCGAGCAGATCTCCAAGCACCTCTACACCAGCGGCCAGCCGGACCCCGACCTGGTGATCCGGACGAGTGGTGAGCAGCGCCTGTCCGGGTTCATGCTCTGGCAGTCCGCTCACTCCGAGTACTACTTCTGCGAAGTCTTCTGGCCGGCGTTCCGGAAGGTGGACTTCCTGCGTGCGCTGCGCGACTACGCCGCGCGCCACCGCCGTTACGGTGGATGACGTGCCGTGACGGCCCGGCGGCCTGAGGACCCGGTAACCAGGAGTTAACCAACGCGCCGTCATATGCCATGGCATGGCTGCGCTTGTTCGAGGGAATAAGCCCTCCAGGTCGGCGTCCGATTCACGGGCGCCGTATCTCAGCGGACGGCACGGGGCCGTCCGCCCGGGAGGCCCTTTGCGCAAGGACGACCGCGCGGTGAGCGCGGACGACACGGAGGGCCGGTGCCCGGCCCGCGCATGGGGGCCGCACACCGGCCCAGTTCCCTCCGTCGCTCCCCGACCTCATCCGAGGGGGTACGTCCTTCCGTGGTGACCAGCACGAAGCGCCAGCAAGGCCGGCGCACCTATGTTCTCGACACCAGCGTCCTGCTCGCCGACCCGAACGCGCTCGCGCGTTTCGACGAGCACGAAGTGGTGCTGCCGATCGTCGTAGTGACGGAGCTAGAGGCCAAGCGCCACCATCCCGAACTCGGCTACTTCGCCCGGCAGGCCCTGCGCCTGCTCGACGACTTCCGCGTCAGGTACGGGCGCCTGGACGCGCCCATCCCGATCGGCAGCCTGGACGGGACGCTGCGCGTCGAGCTGAACCACTCCGACCCCGGGGTGCTCCCGGCCGGCTACCGCCTGGGCGACAACGACTCGCGGATCCTCGCCGTGGCCCGCAACCTCCAGGCCGAGGGGTACGACGTCACCGTCGTCTCGAAGGACCTGCCGCTGCGGATCAAGGCGTCCTCCGTCGGCCTCCTCGCCGAGGAGTACCGCGCGGAGCTGGCCATCACGGACTCCTCCGGCTGGACCGGCATGTCCGAACTGACCCTCTCCGGCGAGCAGGTCGACCTCCTCTACGAAACGGAGACGCTGTACGTCCCCGAGGCGTCCGAGCTGCCCGTGCACACCGGCCTGACCATCCAGTCCGAGCGCGGCAAGGCCCTCGGCCGGGTCACGGCCGAGGGCAACGTCCGGCTCGTCCGCGGCGACCGCGAGGCCTTCGGCCTCAAGGGCCGCAGCGCCGAGCAGCGCGTCGCGCTCGACCTGCTCCTCGACCCGGACGTCGGCATCGTCTCCATGGGCGGCCGCGCGGGCACCGGAAAGTCGGCGCTCGCCCTGTGCGCGGGCCTGGAAGCCGTCCTGGAGCGGCGCCAGCACCAGAAGGTGATGGTCTTCCGGCCGCTGTACGCGGTGGGCGGGCAGGAGCTGGGCTATCTGCCCGGCACCGAGGCCGAGAAGATGGGGCCCTGGGCGCAGGCCGTCTTCGACACGCTCGGCTCGGTCGCGAGCAAGGAGGTCATCGAGGAGGTGTCGGCGCGGGGCATGCTGGAGGTCCTGCCGCTCACGCACATCCGGGGCCGCTCCCTCCACGACGCCTTCGTCATCGTGGACGAGGCCCAGTCCCTGGAGCGGAACGTCCTGCTGACGGTCCTGTCCCGGATCGGCGCCAACTCACGCGTCGTCCTGACCCACGACGTCGCCCAGCGCGACAACCTCCGGGTCGGGCGGTACGACGGAGTGGTCGCCGTCATCGAGAAGCTGAAGGGGCATCCGCTCTTCGCCCACGTGACGCTCACGCGCTCGGAGCGCTCCCAGATCGCGGCCCTGGTGACGGAGATGCTGGAGGACAGCCAGGTCTGACCGTTTCGCCCGAAGCGCGAAAATCCTCCGTTCCGCAAGGAACGGGGGATTTTCGCGGTTCAGGACTGAGTTGGGGTCAATCACCCCTGGTGCGGCCGGGCTTGGCCGCGACCGGTGAAGCGAGAGAGCCTAGTGTGGCCTCGGCCCCGAGCGTCTGTGTTTCCGTAAAACTGCTGGGACAAACGGGATGTGAGCTTTCACACGCAACTCGGAATTGCCTCCCGGCGTCTCGCTACGGCAGAGTCTGGGTCCTGTCAGGCCCCGCATACGGCACTCCTGTACCCCCAGCGGTACGGAACAACAGAACTTCATAGTGGTCGCCGTATGCCGCCCGAAGCACCACGCGTCGCTCCCGCCACGGGAGTTGTCCACCGGGCCCGCGCCTCCCGTGACCGATCAGCAAGCGGAGGCCAGCGTCAGGGGCACGATTGCGTCCGCGAGGTCACCTATGCGGGCGATGCTGGAAGGAAACCGTGTGAGCCGGATCTCGGTCCGGGGATTCGCGGTGGCGTCGGCCACCGCGGTCACCACCGTCGGCGCCGTCGTGGGCGTTGCCTCGGGCAACACCCAGTCCTCGAACTCGAACGACATCGAGGCGACGGCCAGCGACTCGACTCTCCTCGCAGACATCCCGGCGGGCGAGCAGGCCCAGGTGCAGACCACTTCGGTGGCGCAGCAGGCCGACGCCCAGGCGATGGCCGCCGACTCGGCCGCGAAGAAGTCCGCCGCTGAGGCCGCCCGCGTCCAGGCCGCCAAGAACGCCGTCGCGAAGCAGGCGGCCGCGAAGCAGGCGGAAGCGGACAAGAAGGCCGCCGCGAAGAAAGCCGCGGAGAAGAAGAAGCAGGACGAGAAGGAGCGCCTGGAGAACAAGGCGAGCCGCTCCTCCTCGCGCGACGCCTCCGACTTCGCCCCGCAGAGCTCCTACACGGTGGCCCAGGTCCAGGCGATGGCCCGGCAGATGGTCCCCGCGGGCCAGTTCCAGTGCTTCAGCAACATCGTGAACCACGAGTCCACGTGGAACTACCGCGCCACCAACGCCTCCTCCGGCGCCTACGGCCTCGTCCAGGCGCTGCCCGGCTCCAAGATGTCCTCGGCGGGTGCCGACTGGCGCACCAACCCGGCCACGCAGATCAAGTGGGGCCTCAACTACATGAACGACCGCTACGGCAGCCCGTGCGGTGCCTGGAGCTTCTGGCAGGCGAACAACTGGTACTGAGCGATCACGCTCAACCACGCGCAGCCCCTCATCGTCACTACGGTGGGGGGCTTCGCCATGTACGGTCGGTTCGAACGCCCCAGCGGAAAGACCGGGGCTTCCGGTGGGGAAAGACGGGGGGAAGAGGACGGATCATGTCGCGAGTTCCAGGGTGGCGCCGACGCGTCGGCGCGGGCCTGACCAGGCTGGGCGAGCGCCTGGACAACGGCCGCGCCCAGAGGGGCCCGGACACCCCCGGTCCCGAGCCGGCCGGAGCACCCGAACCCGAGCCCGCACCCGCCCCCGTGCCCGGACCCGAGCCCGTTGAGGACACCGCGCCCGACGGCACGCACGCGCGCGCCGATGAGCCCGCGCCCGGCACACGGCCCACCGAGGACGGCGCCCCCACCGGGGAGCACGCCCCGGCGGGCCCCAAGCTGTCGCTGCGCAAGCGGTACGCCGACATGGTGCGGCACGCCGCCGACGTGCGCGCCGAGGCCGAAGGCCGGTCCCTGGGCGACGATCCGGCCGAAGCGGACGAGGCCGTGACCGCGGACCAGGTGCCCGCGCCGCCCGCCTACGCCCCCGCCATAGCGGCCCGGCCCGACCCCGTGGCCGCCGTGCCGTGGGGCATGCGGGTCGCCGCCGAGGCCGGGTGGCGGCTGCTCGTGCTCGCGGGCACGGTCTGGGTCCTGATGAAGGTCATCAGCGCGGTTCAGCTCGTCGTGTTCGCGTTCGTCGCCGCGCTGCTCATCACGGCGCTGCTCCAGCCGACCGTGGCCCGGCTCAGCAGGCTCGGCCTGCCGCGCGGGCTCGCCACGATGGTCACCGCCGTACTCGGCTTCGTGATCATGGGTCTTGTGGGCTGGTTCGTGGTCTGGCAGGTCATGGAGAACGTCGACACGCTCTCCAGCCAGATCCAGGACGGCATCGAGGACCTGCGCAAGTGGCTGCTCAACAGCCCCTTCCACGTCACCGAGGACCAGATCAACGACATCGCGAAGAGCCTGCGCGAGGCGGTGGGCGCCAACTCCGAGGAGATCACCTCCGCGAGCCTCGAAGGCGTCACCGTCATCATGGAGGCCCTCACCGGCATCCTCCTCGCGGTGTTCTCCACGCTTTTTTTGCTGTACGACGGGCCGCGCATCTGGAAATGGTTCCTCAGGCTCGTGCCCGCCGCGGCCCGGCCCGGCGTCGCGGGGGCGGGGCCGCAGGCGTGGCGGACGCTCACCGCGTATGTGCGGGGCACGGTGATAGTGGCCCTCATCGACGCGGTCTTCATCGGCCTCGGGATCTACTTCCTGGGCGTGCCCATGGCCGTGCCGCTGGCCGTCTTCATCTTCCTGTTCGCGTTCATCCCGCTGGTGGGCGCGGTGGTCTCCGGCGCGCTCGCGGTCGTCGTCGCACTGGTCACGCAGGGCGTGTTCACGGCCGTGATGTCGCTCGTGGTGGTCCTCGCGGTGCAGCAGATCGAGGGGCACATCCTCCAGCCCTTCATCCTCGGCCGCGCGGTGCGGGTGCATCCGCTGGCCGTGGTGCTCTCCGTGGCCGCCGGTGGTGTGGTGGCCGGGATCGGGGGAGCGGTCGTGGCGGTGCCGCTCGTCGCCGTGACGAACACGGTGGTCGGGCACTTGCGTGCCTACTCCCGGGAGCTGGCCCTGCGCCAGGCCGAAGCGGTGGCGGACACCGCCCCTGCGCCGGAGCAGGTGGCTTCCCCGCCCGCCCGCCCCTCCTCCGGCTGACGGCCGTCCCGGGCCGTCGGTCGTCCGCTGGTCCGTCGTGGCTGGTCGCGCAGTTCCCCGCGCCCCTACGGGGCGCTCCCGTACGCCGAAGGGCCCCACTCGTGGGATGCGAGTGGGGCCCTTCGGGGTTGTGCGGGGAAGCGCGGCCGCTAGGCCAGGTGCGCCTCGGACTCCAGCGTGACGCCGACGGCCTGGATCACGGACGCGATCTTGAAGGCCTCCTGGATCGTCTCGCGGTCCACACCGGCCTTGCGCAGCACCTGCTCGTGCGAGTCGAGGCACATGCCGCAGCCGTTGATCGCGGAGACCGCGAGCGACCACAGCTCGAAGTCGACCTTCTCGACGCCCGGGTTGCCGATGACGTTCATCCGCAGGCCCGCGCGCAGCGTCCCGTACTCCTGGTCGGAGAGCAGGTGGCGCGTGCGGTAGAAGACGTTGTTCATCGCCATGATGGCGGCCGCGGACTTGGCCGCGGTGTACGCCTCAGGGGAGAGGTTCGCCTTCGCCTCGGGCTCCAGCTCACGCAGCACCTGCGCGGAGCGCGAGGCGATGGCGCAGGCGAGCACCGTGCCCCAGAGCTGCTGCTTGGGCAGTTCGGAGTTGCCGATGACCGAGCCGAGGTTCAGCTTCAGGTCCTTGGCGTAGTCCGGGACGGCGGCCTTCAGCTCATCGAGGGCCATGGTCACTCACCGGCCAGCAGCGCGACCGGGTCCAGGGTGTCCTCGCCCTTGCTCCAGTTGCAGGGGCACAGCTCGTCCGTCTGGAGAGCGTCGAGGACCCGCAGGACCTCCTTGGGGTTACGGCCGACGGAGCCGGCGGTCACCATCGTGAACTGGATCTCGTTGTTCTGGTCGACGATGAAGACGGCGCGCTGCGCGAAGCCGTCCTCGCCCTCGATGCCGAGCGCGCGCATCAGCTCGTGCTTGGAGTCGGCCAGCATCGGGAAGGGCAGGTCGGTCAGGTCCGGGTGGTCCTTGCGCCAGGCGTGGTGCACGAACTCGGAGTCGCCGGAGAAGCCGAGGACCTGGGCGTCACGGTCGGCGAACTCGTCGTTCAGCTTGCCGAAGGCGGCGATCTCGGTCGGGCACACGAAGGTGAAGTCCTTGGGCCACGCGAAGACGATCTTCCACTTGCCCTCGTAGGTCTTGTGGTTGATCTGCTCGAACTCCTTGCCCTTCTCCAGCGAGACACAGGCAGTCAGGTCGAACTCGGGGAACTTGTCACCGACAGTGAGCACGCGCTCTCCTTGCAGCGGAGGAAACCCTGGTCGAGAGTCTCCAAAGGGGTTGGACTCCAGTGATCGTGGCACAGGGTGCATTGATTAGGGAAATAGCTACACTGGGTCGCGTTGATTGGAGGTAGCTATCAGTGGCCGCCGTAAATAGGGGCAAGCAGCCCAGTCTGGCGCAGCTGCGCGCCTTCGCCGCCGTCGCCGAGCATCTGCATTTCCGGGACGCCGCCGCGGCGATCGGGATGAGCCAGCCCGCGCTGTCCGGGGCCGTCTCCGCCCTGGAGGAGGCGCTGGGTGTCCAGCTCCTGGAACGCACCACCCGCAAGGTACTGCTCTCCCCGGCCGGGGAGCGGCTCGCCGTGCGCGCCAAGGCGGTCCTCGGCGAGGTCGAGGCGCTCCTGGAGGAGGCGGACGCCGTGAAGGCGCCGTTCACGGGCGCGCTCCGGCTCGGCGTGATCCCGACCGTGGCGCCGTACCTGCTGCCGACCGTGCTCGCCCTCGTCCACGAGAGGTATCCGCACCTGGACCTCCAGGTGCACGAGGAGCAGACGTCCTCGCTGCTCGAAGGCCTGGCCGCGGGGCGGCTCGACCTGCTGCTCCTCGCGGTGCCGCTCGGGGTGCAGGGCGTCACCGAACTGCCCCTGTTCGACGAGGACTTCGTCCTGGTCACCCCGCTGGACCACTGGCTGGGCGGCCGCGAGGGGATCCCGCGTGAGGCGCTGCGGGAGCTGAACCTGCTGCTCCTCGACGAGGGCCACTGCCTGCGGGACCAGGCCCTGGACATCTGCCGCGAGGCGGGCCGCGCCGACGCGCCGGTCACCACGACCGCGGCCGGGCTCTCCACCCTGGTGCAGCTCGTGGCCGGCGGGCTCGGCGTGACGCTCCTGCCGCGGACCGCCGTGCGCGTCGAGACCAGCCGCAGCAGCCAGTTGCTCACCGGGTACTTCGCCGATCCCGCGCCCACGCGGCGGGTCGCGTTCGCGATGCGTTCGGGGGCGGCCCGGGCCGCGGAGTACGAGGAGCTGGCCGAGGCGCTGCGGGGGGCTTTGCGGCCGCTGCCCGTGCGAGTGCTCTGAGCGGTCATGGCGAAGTCCGCCGCGTTACGGGAGTGCCCCGAAGGGGCGCGGGGAACTGCGCGACCAGCCGCGACGGAGCCGCAGAGTGATGCAGACCTGCGCCCCTCCGCGCTCGTGCCGCTGGGGCGGGAGTCCATGAACTCCCGCCCCCGGCGATGTACTTGCCTCACTCCGTCCGCAAGCCGTCCGGCCGCATCATCCGCCACAGCGGTGGCAGGCTCAAAGCCGTCACGACCGCGACCAGGACCGCGCCCGCGCCCGCCAAGGGGATGAACACCAGCCAGTCCGTGACCTGCTTGTCGACCATGCGGCACATCACGGCGCCGAGCGCCAGGCCGCCGGCGACGGCGAGGCCGAGCCCGAGCGCCACGGGGATGGCGGTCTGCCACAGGACCGACCAGCCCATCGAGGTGCGGCGGGTGCCGAAGGCGGTCAGGGCCGCGAGCAGGCGCTTGCGCTCGCGGAGCTGCTCCAGCATCGACACCAGCATGGACGCGGCGATCAGCATCATCGTGGCGATGGCCCCGGCCTGGAGGCCCCGCTGGACGGACGCGTACTGCTTGTCGCGTTCCATCATCTCGATGGTCCCCACGCGCACCAGCGGATCCATGTGGGCCGCGGCGTTGCGCACGTATTCCTCGGCGTCCGGCACGCTCCGGTCGATCTGGACCATGGCGTTGGTCGAGGCGTCGACCATGCGGTCCACGTCGAGGGCGCGCGGAGTGGCGAAGATGCCGTAGTACTCGTCGCCCACCGGGTCGGGCCTGGCCTGCACGGTGCGTGTCGACTTCGGCAGCGTCCACGGGGCGTGCTTGCCGTGCGGCTTGCCGTCGTAGCTGAACCAGGAGTCGGAGTTGAGGTCGATCGGCTTGCCGGGGCGGGCCACCAGGTCGACCTGCGCGGTCATCTCGCGGTCCCCGGAGCGCACGATGAACGTGTCGCCGTTGGCGCAGGACTTGACGTGGGCCAGTTCGCGCAGCGTCTCGCAGGTGCCGACGCGCAGCTCCGTGGTGGGCCGGTAGCCGTCGGACTCCTGGCCCTTCGGCAGCTTCCCGGGCCTGACGACGTACGAGGAGACGCTGCCCATGACGTTCTCGACGCCCTTGGTGGCGCGGAAGCCGTCGATCATGCGCTGGGCGAGCGCGCCGCTGGCCTGCGACGAGCTGACGCTGAGCTGGGCGCGGCGCGGGTCGTTGTCCGTGACGGTGTTGAAGTCGTCGTGCATGGACGCGAAGAGCATCTGGAGGGCGACCGCGCCCGCCACCGCGACCGTGATGCCGCTGACCGCGCGGGCCGCGGTGCCGCTGCTCAGCTGGAGCCGGCGGGTGGCCAGCTGCCAGGGCACCGGCCCGCCGCGCAGCTTGGCCACGGCGGCCTCGACGAGCCAGGGCAGCAGCGTGGCGAGCCCCACGAGGGCGAGGGTCGCCCCGCAAGCGATGACGTAGACGTGCACGTCGGCCGTGGTGGACTGGGTCGAGATGCGGTCCTGGCCGAGCAGGATGCCGAGGCCGACGACCGGAAGGAGCAGCCGCCACCACAGGCGGCGCTTGCGCGGCGCCGAGCTGCGGACGACGCCCAGCGGCTCGATGGTCACGGCACGCAGCGACACCAGCGTGACGACCACCGCGGAGACGGGCACGGCCACGAGGATCAGCGCGGCGAGCCCGGGCAGCGGCACCATGTCGGAGGGGAAGGCGCTGACCTTCCAGATGTCGACCATGCCGACGAGCTGCCGCGCGAGCAGGAAGAACGCCCCGCCCGCGACGAGTCCGAGCAGCGCCCCGCACAGCGCCTCGCCCGCCGCGATCCGCCGCACCGCCCGCCGGTCCGCGCCGACCAGGCGCAGCGCGGCGAGCCGCTCGTCGCGCCGCTCGCCGCCGAAGCGGACCGCGGTGCCGATGAAGATGACCACCGGGGTCAGCAGCACGACGCAGATCAGCACGATGAGGACGACCAGGAGCGGGTCGAGCGGCTCCGCGGGCTCCTTGTAGCCGAAGGACGCCGTGCGGTAGGCGCCGTCGGCCTTGGTGAGGGAGTCGGAGCCGAGGTAGTAGTACAGCTCCTTGGGGTGCATCAGGCCCGCGTCGCCGATGGTGCCGACCTGGCGGTACTGGCTGAAGCGCTCCTTGAGGAGCTTGCCGCCGGAGCTGTCCATCAGGTCCCGCAGGGCGGGCGAGACGACCAGCTCGCCGGGCTTGGGCAGCTTGTCGAGGCCGGGCGGCAGGACCGGGTGGGCGCCGTCCGCGCGCAGCATGCGGCCGGTGATCTCGGAGTTGCGGAAGTCCGTGCCCACGTTGATGGACAGGACCGTGGTGTCGCCGGGCTCGACCCGCTTGCCGTTCATCTCGGCGAGCGGGGTGCGTGCCGTGGAGCGGGCGTCGCGCTTGTTCAGCATGTCCGGCACGGACGCGGCGCCCAGCAGGAGCGCCACGCCGAGGCCCACGCCGACGGCGGTGAGGATCGTGCGGGTCCAGCCCTGCCGGCCGCCGCCCACCGCGAAGCGCAGGCCGAGGGCCAGGTCGCGGAGCCAGGCGCGGGCGCCGGTGGGCCCGGGGTGCGGGACGGCGGGGGCGGGGGTCACGGCCGGCTCGGTCCGCGTCGTACTCATACGAGGCGCTCCATGTCGCGTGACTTGCCGTCGCGGACCACGATCTCGCGGTCGGAGTACGCCGCGACGCGGGTCTCGTGCGTGACCAGGACGACGGCGGCGTTGGTGGACCGGGCGGCGTCGGTGAGCAGCTCCATCACGCGCTCGCCGTTGAGCGAGTCGAGCGCGCCCGTGGGCTCGTCGGCGAAGATCACGCGCGGGCTCGTGGCGAGGGCGCGGGCGACGGCGACGCGCTGGCCCTGGCCGCCGGAGACCTCGCCGGGGCGCTTGCCGCGCACGTCGTCGACCTCCAGGCGCTCCATCCAGGACAGGGCGGTGCGCTCGGCGTCCTTGCGCTTCGCGCCGTTGAGCCGCAGCGGGAGGGCCACGTTCTCGACGCAGGTCAGCTCCGGCACGAGCTGCCCGAACTGGAAGACGAAGCCGAACTCGCTGCGCCGCAGCGCACTCAGGGCGTTGTCCGTCATCGATGTCAATGAGTGGCTCTTGTACGAGATTTCGCCCGCGTCGGGGCGCACGATCCCGGCCAGACAGTGCAGGAGCGTGGACTTCCCGGAGCCGGAGGGGCCCATGACGGCGACGACCTCGCCCGGGTGTATGGAGAACTCGGCGCCGTCGAGCGCGGTCGTGGGCCCGTAGGCCTTGCGCAGGCCGTGCGCGGTGAGCAGGGAACCGGCGGGGGTCATGCGGGGAGCACCTCCTTGGCGAGCCTGCCGAGGCGGGCACTTGTCAGTTCGAGCCACCGCAGGTCGGCTTCGAGGTGGAACAGGGCGTGGTCGCAGATCAGCTGGTCGGCGAGGTCGCCCTTGCGCTTGCGGTCGGTGAGGACGCGCATCATGCGCAGGTGCTCGGACCGCTGGGTGTCGAGGATGTCGGCGGCGTCCCGGTGCGTGAGCAGCGCGAGGACGACCTTGGTGTAGAGCGTCGACTGGAGGTACGGCTCGGGCTTCTCCGGCGTCGCGAGCCACCGCTGGACATCGGTGATGCCCGCCTCGGTGATGGCGTACCGCTTGCGCTCGGGGCCGTCGCCCGCCTCTATGCCGTCGACCTCGACGAGGCCGTTCTTCAGCAGGCGCGACATGGTCGAGTAGACCTGGCCGTAGTGCAGCGGCTTGTCGTGCCCGAACTTCTCGTCGAAGGCGCGTTTGAGGTCGTAGCCGTGGCGCGGGCCGGACTCCAGCAGACCGAGGAGAGTGTGACCGATGGACATGCGGAGCACTATACACACCACGTATACGTGGTGTGTATACGCCGAGTGTGTAGCAGGGACCGCGGTCGCCCGGGGCCGCGGGTGTGACCGCTCCGGCAGAAATGAGAGGCAACCGTACGCGCTTGCGAGGAGTCGATTCCGGTGGAGTGGCAAGGGTTCCCCTGGCATGGGTGCTCATTGTCACGTCCGGAAAAGACCGGATCGGGCGCCTTTTGTCCTTGGGTGCGGTGTTAGCTTCATGAGCTGACCTGACCCGTACGAGACGTACGAGAAGTACGCGAAGTGCGGGGCGCGCGAGCGGTACGAGACGGACCAGAGAAGAAGCGGAGCGACCACAGTCATGGGCCGAGCGGAAGAGCGAAAAGCGCGGCAGCGCGGTGCGCGCCGGGCAGCGCGCGGCCGCCCGTCCGGCGGCGCCCCGGCCACCGGCACGCCCGCCGAGGCCGGCACGAGCCCCTCCGAGAGCACACCGGAGGGCACCGGCGCCGGGACCGGCTCCGGCGGCCGCCCGGCGCGGCGCACCCGCAGCGGCAAGCCCAAGCGCACCGGCATCCGCCGCTTCTTCACCTGGAAGAAGCTCCTCGGCTATTTCTTCGGCTTCATCCTGCTCGGCATGCTCGGCTTCGTCGTGCTCTACCTGGTGGTGGACATCCCCAAGGGCAACGCCCTGGCGAAGAAGCAGAGCAACATCATCAAGTACAGCGACGGCACGGTCCTGTACCGCGACGGCGAGGTCAACCGCGAGATCGTCGACCTGGACAAGATCCCCAAGAAGGTGCAGCGCACCTTCGTCGCCGCCGAGAACAAGTCCTTCTACAAGGACACCGGCGTCGACTTCAAGGGCACCGCCCGCGGCGTGATCAACACGCTGTCCGGCAAGGGCAAGCAGGGCGGCTCGACGATCACCCAGCAGTACGTCAAGAACTACTACCTGTCGCAGGAACAGACCGTCACGCGCAAGCTCAAAGAGCTGGTCATCTCGCTGAAGGTGGACCGCGAGAAGAGCAAGGAAGACATCCTCGCGGGCTACATCAACACCAGCTACTACGGCCGCGGCGCCTACGGCATCCAGGCCGCGGCCCAGGCCTACTACGGCGTCGACGCCGCGAAGCTCGACGTCGCGCAGGGCGCCTACCTCGCCGCCCTGCTCCAGGCGCCCAGCTCCTACGACTGGGCCACCGCGACCCCCACCGCCAAGAAGCTCGTCAAGCAGCGCTGGAACTACGTCCTGGACAACATGGTCGAGGAGGGCTGGCTCGACTCCGGCGAGCGCGACGGGCTGAAGTTCGCCTACCCGGACCCGCCGAAGGCCGCGCCCGGCATGAAGGGGCAGACCGGCTACCTGGTCCAGTTCGCCAACGAGATCGTCCAGCGGCAGCTCACCGAGCAGGGCTACTCCAAGTCCGAGGCCGAGGCGCAGCTCAAGGCGGGCGGCTACACCATCACGCTGAACATCGACCGCAAGAAGCAGCGCGCGCTGGAGAAGGCCGTCGACCGCAAGCTCAACGAGCGCCTCGACCCGAAGAAGAGCAAGGCCGACGCGCGTGTGCAGGCCGGCGCGGTGTCCGTGGACCCGAAGACCGGCGCGGTCGTCGCGATGTACGGCGGCGACGACTACCTCAAGCACTTCAGGAACAACGCGACCCGCACCGACTACCAGCCCGCCTCCACCTTCAAGCCGCTGATACTCGCCGCCGCCCTGGAGGAGGGCGCCACCACCCAGGACGGCGATCCCATCACGGCGAACACGATCTACAGCGGCCGCAGCGAGCGCCCCGTCAAGGGCAGCGACATCGCCTTCGCGCCGCCGAACGAGGACGACCGCTCCTACGGCCCCGTCACCGTGCAGACCGCGATGAACAAGTCCATCAACTCCGTCTTCGCGCAGATGGGCGTGGACGTGAAGATGGACAAGGTCCTGGAGGTCGCGGGCAAGCTCGGCATGAGCACCAAGGGCATCCCCGCGGTGCCCGCGCAGACGCTCGGCACCATGGGCGCGAGCCCCCTGGAGATGGCCGGGGTGTACGCGACGCTCGACAACCACGGCAAGCAGGTCACCCCGCGCCTGGTGAAGTCCGTCCAGCACAAGGACCGCACGGTCGACCTGCCGGACGCGATCGGCGACCAGGTCATCAGCCGGGGCGCGGCCGACTCGGTGACGTCGGTGCTCACCGGCGTGGTCGACGACGGCACCGCCCGCACGTCCGTGCGCGACGCGCCCACCCGCAAGGGCCAGCAGGTCGCGGGCAAGACCGGCACGTCCGACGACAACAAGTCGGCCTGGTTCGTGGGCTACACGCCGAATCTGGTCACCTCGGTCGGCCTGTTCGGCGAGCAGCCCAAGGACGACGGCAAGGTCAAGCGGGGCACCCAGGTGCCCATGCGGGGCGCGGGCGGCAAGCCCCGCGTCGACGGCGGCAGCTTCCCGGCCGAGATATGGGCCGCGTACACCTTCGACGCGACCGGCTCGCGCACCAAGTTCAAGCTGAAGACCGACATGGGCGCCGCCGTCGCGCCGCCGCCCGACCCGACCACGCAGGCCCCGTCGACCCCGACGACGAGGCCCACCGAGACGGACGAGGACAAGGACAAGCCGAGCACCAAGCCGCCGTCGACGAAGCCGCCGTCGACGAAGCCCCCGTCGACGAAGCCGCCGACGACTCCGACGTCGCCCACGCACCCGTCGACGAAGCCGCCGACGACCCCGCCGACGACTCCGACGTCGCCCACCTTCGGGATCCCGGACGACCCGGACGACCGGCGGGCCGACAGATCGTCGCGCTCGGACGAGTAGCGGCGGACACGGAAGGTGCCCGGAACCACACGGTTCCGGGCACCTTCCGCGTGGGCGCGGCTCAGGTCTGGTTCAGCTCGAACCAGACCACCTTCCCCGTGCTCAGGCGGGTGGCGCCCCAGCGTCGCGCCAGCCTGTTGACCAGGTAGAGGCCACGGCCGCCCTCGTCCGTGGCACGCGCCTGGCGCAGCCGGGGCAGCTGCGGCACGTCGTCGCCGACCTCGCAGCGCAGGACGTCGGTCCGCAGCAGACGCAGCGTGATCGGGCGCGTGGCGTACCGCACGGCGTTCGTGACGACCTCGCTGACGAGCAGCTCGACCGCGTCGTTCAGGTCCGTGAGGCCCCAGCGCTCCAGGGCGCTGCGGGCGAGCCGGCGGGCGCGCGACGGGGTGGCGTCCTCCGGTTCCAGGAACCAGTACGCCACGTCGCTGGGCGCGATCCCGTCGAAGCGGGCGGCGAGCAGTGCGATGTCGTCGTCGCGGTCGCCGGGCCCGAGCATGTCGAGCACCTCGTCGCAGAGCGCCTCCAGGGGCGGCGGATGGTCGGGCCCGGTGAGCTGGGCGGTCGCGGCGAGCCGCTCGCGCAGCTGCTCTATGCCCGTCCACACGTCGCGCAGGCGGGACTCCACGAGCCCGTCCGTGTACAGGAGCAGCGTCGCGCCCGCCGGGGCGTCCAGCTCGACGGCCTCGAAGTCCACGCCGCCCACGCCGATGGGCGCGCCCGGGGGCACGCGCAGGACCTCCGCGCGCCCGCCCAGGTGCAGCAGGACCGGCGGCGGGTGGCCCGCGTTGGCGATGGTGATGCGGTGCGAGACCGGGTCGTACACCGCGTACAGGCAGGTCGCCATGCGGTCCGAGCCGAGCCGCTGGGCTTGCTCGTCCAGGTGGTGCAGGACCTCCTGCGGCGGCAGGTCGAGCCCGGCGAGGGTCTGCGCGGTGGTGCGCAGCTGGCCCATGATCGCTGCGGACGTCATGGAGTGCCCCATGACGTCGCCGACGACGAGCGCCACACGGCTGCCGGGCAGCGGGATCGCGTCGTACCAGTCGCCGCCGACGCGGGCGGTCTCGGCGGCCGGGAGGTAGCGCGAGGCGAGCCGCACGCCGGTGGCGCGCGGCAGGGTCTCGGGCAGCATCGTGCGCTGCAACTCGTCCGCGATGTACGCCTCGCGGCCGTACAGGACGGCCTTGTCGATGCCCAGGGCGCTGTGCGTGGCCAGCTGGGCGGCCACGAGCAGGTCGTCGGGCTCGAAGGCGTGCCGGTCGGGGCGGCGCAGGAACACCGCGGCGCCGATGACCCGCCGCCGCCCCCGCAGCGGCGCCAGGATCGCCCGCTGCCCGGCCGGGACCGTGCGGCCCTCGCCGAGCAGCTCGGGCAGCGCGCCGAGCGCCATCGCGGAGTCGGCGAACACCGGGCGCACCCCGCACAGCACGTGGTCGAGGGCGCTGTTGGGGCGGACCTCGCACAGCTCGGCGGCGGTCGCCAGGTCGGACTGCACCTGGAGCGCTGGCAGCGTGCCGCCGTCGGTGTCCAGGTCCTCAGGGATGCGGTCGGTGCGGCGCAGGCGCAGCAGCAGCGGCCCGGCGGGGCGCTCGTCGCCCACCGGCAGCGGGTCGCGCAGATAGACGAGGATCGCGTCCGAGAACGTGGGAACCGTGGCCCGGCACAGGCCCATCACGATCTCGTCGAGGTCGATGCCGCGGGCGATGCGCCGCGTCGCCGCGCCCACGAAGCGCAGCCGGTCGCCGTCGCGCCGCATCGCGGCCGGGCCCGGCGGGCGCGGCTGCCCCGAGCGGCGCTCGGTGCCCCCGGGCGGGCCGGGGGCCGCGGCGGGCGCCAGGTCGGTGGCGGGGCGGGACTCGCCGACGCCGGCGTGGGCCTGGCCGGGAACGGCCTCCGGAGCGGGGCGCGGCCGGTGGCCGCCGGGCCCGTTCGTGGCCGCCGTCGACGACTGGGCGTGCTCGCTGCCCGCGTCCTGCTCACCCGTACGCGCCTGCGCGGGCATGGCGTTCACCCCCGCGGCGCCGCGCACCTCCGGCTCCGGGGTACGCAGCAGCGCCCCGCGGGGGTCCGCGGGGGCGGGGGGCCGGGCAACTGGTGCCTTGCGGCCCTCGTAGGGGCTGAGGTGCTCCGTCACGCGTTTTGAATCCGTCCGTCCGGGGCTGCGCGCCGCGCGCGCCGTCCAAGCGTTGCTCAGCCGCGTCGGCAGTGCAGGAATAACTGGTGCTCAGGTGGTGCGTCGGTGCTCGCCGGGGCGTACGCGTACGACTCCTCGTGGGCGATGTCGAGACCGGCGTCCCGCACGACCTGCCGCAGTTCGTCCCGCAGGTAACCGGATACCCGGATTACGTGCCCCAGGAACGGAATCGCCGCGTCGTCCAGGTCGGCCTCGACCATCGACAGCGCGAGCAGACCACCGGGCCGGAGCAGCGACCGCAGCAGCCGAAGAGCAGACGGTATCTCCTCCCGGGGCAGCATCAACAGCGCGAAGAAACAGGCAATCCCGTCGAACTGCCCCACAGCGCCCGGCCCTTCGCCGTCGACCCGCAGGTCAGCGAGGTCGAGGCGGCGGAACTCGGCCGCGGGAGACGGTACATTCCCGCGCGCGAGGTCCAGCATTCCGGCTGACAGGTCGACACCGAGCACGGTGTGCCCCGCGTCGGTGAGCTGACGGGCCGTGGGCAGACCGGTGCCGCAGCCCACGTCCAAGACGCGCGACCCGGCAGGCAGTTCGCCGGCGAGCCGCTCGCCGGCCGCGAGCTGGCCCTCCTTGTGCGGGAACGCGACGTCGTACGCCGCGCCGATGGCGTCGAACGCCGCGGCCTGGCCCGTGCGGTCGCGGACGCCACGTGCTCCGTATTCCTCGCTCACGTTCAGCCGCTCCTCGATGACATCCTGTCAGGCCGCGCGGGGGCATTAAGAGTTGCTGTGGTGCGCCCTTGCGGAGGACGATCCTACGTTTGAACCACGGGGACGCATCAAGGGTCTCACGACGAGACATGCGCGGGCGTGCGGTCCCAGTCACCCGGCAGGGCGGGAACGCGCCAGGCCGGGTCAGGGCGCCAGTGCTCCCAGCCGTCGGTGAAGGGGGTGCCCCACGCCTCGATCGCCGCCACCGCATCGCGGCCCGCCCGGCGGACCGCCGCCGCCCGCCCGTCGTCCATCAGGCCGGCGCGCCGGGCCTGCTCGAACTCGTCCTCGTCGTGCCACCGCCAGGTGCCGTCCGGGCGCACGGAGAGGTCGAGGAAGTGGTCCTCGGAGTCGACGCCGCCGGACCAGCGGACGCGCGGCTCCTCCAGGTTCACGTACCAGTTCTTGAACCGCCAGCCCGGCTCCCAGAACAGCCACACCGACCAGGGCTCGTCCGGCCGGGCCAGCTTCAGGACGCCGGTGCCGAACCAGTGGTCGCGGCGGGTGGTGCGCGGCTTCGTGTACCGGGTGGCCAGCGGCTCCTCGTGGACGGCGGTGCCGTCGGCGAGCACCGGCCGCACGCACTCCGTGCCCGGCGCGAGCCAGACGGCCAGCAGGTCCTCGCTGTCCTCCACGACGGTGACGGGGCGGCAGATGTGGATCCCGTCACCGCCGTTGGCGCGGTAGCGCCACAGGATGGGTGTGCCGGGGGTCCAGCGCGGGCCCCCCGCCGGTGCCGTGGTTCCGTCGTGGTCGTCTGTCATGAACAGATACTAGGACCCGCCCCGTGGACCCCGCCGGGGCGGAGGGCCGGTGCCTACGGGTGGGTCATGCGCAGGACGTCCAGGGCCTCGCCCAACTGCTCGAGGGTCAGCTCGCCCCGGTCGACGTAGCCGGACTCCAGGACGACCTCCCGGATCGTCTTGCGCTCCGCGAGTGCCTTCTTCGCCACCTTCGCCGCCTCCTCGTACCCGATGTACTTGTTGAGCGGGGTGACGACGGACGGCGAGGACTCGGCGTACTCGCGCGCCCGCTCCCGGTGCGCGACCACCCCGTCGACCGTCCGGTCGGCGAGCAGCCGCGAGGCGTTGGCGAGCAGCCGCACCGATTCGAGCACGTTCTTCGCGATGACCGGCAGCATCACGTTCAGCTCGAAGTTGCCCGCGGCCCCGGCGACGGCCACGGTCGCGTCGTTCCCCGTCACCTGCGCGGCGACCATCAGGACGGCCTCGGGGATCACGGGGTTGACCTTGCCGGGCATGATCGAGGAACCGGGCTGGAGGTCGGGCAGGCTGATCTCGGCGAGCCCGGTGCGTGGCCCGGACGCCATCCACCGCAGATCGTTCGCGATCTTCGTGAGGCCGACGGCGATGGTGCGCAGCTGCCCGCTGGTCTCGACGATGCCGTCGCGCGCGCCCTGGGCCTCGAAGTGGTCGCGGGCCTCGGTGAGCGGCAGGCCGGTCGCCCGCGCGACCTCGGCGATGACGGCGGCCGAGAAGCCGGGCGGGGTGTTGATGCCGGTGCCCACGGCGGTGCCGCCGAGGGGCAGTTCGGCCAGGCGCGGCAGGGAGGCCCGCAGCCGCTCCACGCCGTAGCGCACCTGGGCCGCGTACCCGCCGAACTCCTGCCCGAGGGTGACGGGCGTGGCGTCCATCAGATGTGTACGCCCGGACTTGACGACGTCGGCGAACTCCGCGGCCTTGCGCTCCAGGGCGGCGGCCAGGTGCTCCAGGGCCGGGATCAGGTCGCCGGTGACGGCCGCGGTGGCGGCGATGTGGATGGAGGAGGGGAAGACGTCGTTGGACGACTGCGAGGCGTTGACGTGGTCGTTCGGGTGTACGTCACGGCCGAGCCGCTCGGTGGCGAGCGTGGCGAGGACCTCGTTGGTGTTCATGTTGGACGAGGTGCCGGAGCCGGTCTGGAAGACGTCGACGGGGAAGTGGTCGTCCCAGCGCCCTTCGGCGACCTCGCGGGCCGCGTCCGCGATGGCGTCGGCGATGTCCTGGTCGAGCACGCCGAGCCGCGCGTTGACCTTCGCCGCCCCCGCCTTGATCTCGGCGAGCGCGGCGATGTGCGCGCGCTCGATGCGCTGTCCGGAGATCGGGAAGTTCTCCACGGCGCGCTGGGTCTGGGCACGCCACTTGGCGTCCGCGGGGACCCGCACCTCGCCCATGGAGTCGTGCTCGATCCGGTACTCGCCGCTGCCGTCGTTGCCTGCGCCGCCGCTCATGGTCCGACTGTCCTTCCGTTCCCTCTTGCCCGCAACTGCCCCGGTGGAGGGGCAACTGCCTCAGAAAGTTGAGCCCTTGTCGTGTTCGGAGTATTCCCAAGACTCTTACCCACCAGTAAAAACCCTGGGTAACACCACACCGGGGAGGCGCAATGAAGCGCACGACACGCGTCAGAGAAGGCGGCGCGGGCCGCCTGCGAGCCGGGGCCACCGCCGCTGTGTCCCTCACGGCACTCGCGGCCCTGCTCGGCGGCGCGGTGGCGGCCGCACCCGCCCACGCCGCACCGGCCGGACCGAAGGGCCCGGCCACGACCGCCGTCCCGCTGCCGCAGGACCTGGAGAAGATCCGCGCGGCCGAGGCGACCAAGCTCTACGGAGACGCCGCCGAGCGCCCGCTCGCCGAGCGCAAGACCGGCCTGATCTCGCTGGGGGACAGCGAGATCAGCGGCGAGGGCATCGGCCGCTACGAGCCCGGCACGGACGGCCCGGACAACTGGTGCCACCGCTCGCCGGACGCCGCCATCCACCGCACGGGCATCCCCGCCGACGTGACGTACAACGTCGCCTGCTCGGGGGCGACGACCGCGAACGTCCGCATCGGGGGCCAGAAGCAGTACGCCGACGAGCTGGTGCAGAGCGACAACCTCGCCATCAAGGCCCGCAACACCAGGATCAAGGCGATCATGCTGGTCATCGGCGCCAACGACGACCTCCAGTTCGCGCCCGTCATGACCGACTGCGTGACCCGCTACCTCACCCTCCAGGGCCCGTGCGCGCCCAAGTACGCGGGCGGCTGGCAGGCCCGTGTCGACGCGCTCGTGCCCAAGGTCGAGCAGACGGTCCGCGACCTGCGCACCGTCATGAGCCAGGCGGGGTACTCCGGCAGCGACTACAAGCTGGTCGTCATGGGGTACCCCAGCCCGATCGGCCCCGACTTCCGCGACAACCCGAACTTCCCGGGCAAGCTGGCCTGCGGCGGCCTCGGCTACGACTCCGACACCCAGTGGGGCCGCAACGAGGCCGTGCCCGCCTTCGAGCGCGGCATGCGGCAGGCCGCGCGGAGCGCCGGGGCCACCTACCTCGACAACTCCCGCCTCTTCCACGGCCACGAGGTCTGCACGGAGGACACCTGGGCGCGGGGCCTGTACGTCGAGCTGTCCAACCCCTTCCCGCCGGACTCCAACTCGGTGCGCCAGTCCTTCCACCCCAACGCCCGCGGCCACGCCGCCTTCGCCTCCTGCCTGACCCAGCTGTACGCGTCCGGCTGGGACGAGGGCGGCTGCGCCGACCCGGCGAGCACCGGCGGCGCCAAGCTCCACAAGGGCGGCTGGGACGACGTGTTCAAGCCCCTGAGGAACGAGGCCACCGGCACCTGCCTCGACGCCGACGCCTCCAGCAGCCGCAACGGCACCAAGGTCCAGGGGTGGGACTGCACCGGCAACCGCAACCAGACCTGGTGGTACGACTCCGAGCAGCAGGCCCTGCGCACCGGACTGACGCACGACCGCTGCGTGGACGTGCCCGAGGGCGCCTACAAGGAGGGCACCGCCGTCACCCTCTGGAACTGCCACGGCGGCGCCAACCAGGCCTTCGTACGCCAGTCGGGCACCCTGCGCCCCGCCGGGGCGACCGGACTCTGCCTGACCCTGGCGGGCGCGAAGGAGCCGCTGAGGCTCCAGAAGTGCACAGGGGCTGCGAGCCAGCGGTTCGCGTAACACCTGCGGGTCCCTGGGGGCTGGGCGCGCCCACGCGGCGGAGCCGCATATCGACACAGGCCCGCGCCCCTTCGGGGCGCCCCTACGCCAGGCCCGGCCCCCGTACCGGAATGCTCGTGAACGTCGGCTCGGGGGCCGGGTTCTGGAAGAAGTCGTTGCCCTTGTCGTCGACGACGACGAACGCGGGGAAATCCTCGACCTCGATCTTCCAGACGGCCTCCATGCCGAGTTCCTCGTACTCGACGACCTCGACCTTCTTGATGCAGTCCTGTGCGAGGCGCGCCGCGGGGCCGCCGATCGAGCCCAGGTAGAAGCCGCCGTGCGCGGCGCAGGCGTCGGTGACCTGCTGCGAGCGGTTGCCCTTGGCCAGCATGACCTTAGAGCCGCCCGCCGCCTGGAACTGCTCGACGTAGGAATCCATGCGCCCGGCCGTGGTCGGCCCGAAGGAGCCGGAGGCGTAGCCCTCGGGGGTCTTCGCCGGGCCCGCGTAGTACACCGGGTGGTCCTTCAGGTACTGGGGCATCTCCTCGCCCGCGTCGAGCCGCTCCTTGATCTTGGCGTGCGCGATGTCGCGGGCCACGACCAGCGGGCCGGTCAGCGAGAGCCGGGTCTTGACCGGGTACTTGGTCAGCTCGGCGAGGATCCGGTCCATGGGCTGGTTGAGGTCGATCTTCACGACCTCGCCCTCGTCCAGGTGCGCGTCCTCGGTCTCCGGCAGGAAGCGCGCCGGGTCCGTCTCCAGCTGCTCCAGGAAGACGCCCTCGGCGGTGATCTTCGCGACGGCCTGGCGGTCGGCCGAGCAGGACACGGCGATGGCGACCGGGCAGGAGGCGCCGTGCCGGGGCAGGCGCACCACGCGCACGTCGTGGCAGAAGTACTTGCCGCCGAACTGCGCGCCGATGCCGATCTTCTGGGTCAGCTCGAAGACCTTCTCCTCCAGGTCCTTGTCCCGGAAGCCGTTGCCGAGCGCGGAGCCCTCGTCGGGCAGCTCGTCCAGGTAGTGCGCGGAGGCGTACTTGGCGGTCTTCAGCGCGTACTCGGCGCTCGTGCCGCCGACCACGATCGCCAGGTGGTACGGCGGGCAGGCCGCCGTGCCGAGCGAACGGATCTTCTCCTCCAGGAACTTCATCATCGAGGCCTCGTTGAGGACGGCCTTCGTCTCCTGGTAGAGGAACGACTTGTTGGCGGAGCCGCCGCCCTTCGCCATGAACAGGAACTTGTACGCGCCGCCGTCGGTCGCGTACAGCTCGATCTGCGCGGGCAGGTTGGAGCCGGTGTTCTTCTCCTCCCACATGGTGAGCGGAGCCATCTGCGAGTAGCGCAGGTTCAGGTTCTTGTACGCGTCGTAGATGCCGCGGCTCAGCGCCTGCTCGTCGCCGCCCTCGGTCAGCACGTTCTGCCCGCGCTTGCCCATGACGATGGCGGTGCCGGTGTCCTGGCACATGGGCAGCACGCCCGCGGCCGCGATGTTCGCGTTCTTCAGCAGGTCGAGGGCGACGAACTTGTCGTTGGCCGAGGCCTCCGGGTCGTCGATGATGCGGCGCAGCTGGGCCAGGTGCGCGGGCCGCAGGAAGTGCTGGATGTCGTGGACGGCCTCCTCGGCGAGCTTGCGCAGCGCCTCCGGCTCGACCTTGAGGAAGGTGCGCCCGTCGGCCTCGAAGGTGGAGACACCCTCGGCGGTCACCAGCCGGTACGGGGTGGTGTCCTCTCCCAGAGGGAGCAGATCGGAGTACGCAAACTCTGGCATGACGCCCAATTCCTCACTTGGCAGACAGCACGCGCTCGCCTCCATTGGCGGCACCCGACCAGCGTAGAACGGGCGGGGCGCGAGGTGCCGGTGAGGTAAGGCTCACTTGGGCGCGGGCCGCCACGCGCCCGGGCCGGCTACGCGGTGCGGATGCGGCCCATCGAGGGGTAGTCGCGATCTATCGCGTTTGGGTAGGCTGGCGCCGTGGACCTAGAGAAGCGCTCCCAGACACCTCCCCCCGAGGCGCGGCCGGACCTCAGGGCCTCGGACGCCGACCGCGAGCGGGCCGCGGACGTCCTCGCGGACGCGCTCGCCACGGGTCGCCTCGACCCGCAGGAGCACGGCGAGCGGCTCGACGGCGTCTATGGATCGAAGACGCTCGCCGAGATCGCGCCCTATCTGGCCGACCTGCCCGACCCCGAGGCCCACGGCGGGACCTCGCTCGCGAAGGCCCCGACGCGCCCCTCGCCCGGCGCGATCCCCGAGAGCGCCGACGACACGCTGTACGGCGTCTTCAGCGACGCGACCCGCAAGGGCCGCTGGCGCCCCGGCCGCCGCACGCACGCGTACGCCGTCTTCGGGGACGTGCTCATAGACCTCAGCGAGGCGGTCTTCGAGCACCGCCAGATCGTCGTCAAGGGCTTCTCCGTCTTCGGCGACGTGAAGGTCCGCGTCCCGGAGAACGTGTCGCTGCGCGGCCGCGGCACCGCCGTCTTCGGCCGCTTCGAAGTGGACACCCTCGAAGCCGCGGAGCGTGACGCCCCGGTGGTCTTCGTGGAGGGCTTCGCCGTCTTCGGCGACCTCACGGCCCGACCCCGGCACGGCAAGCTCATCCGCGACCTGCGTGGCCTGCTGCGCAAGCGCCTGGAGGGCTGAGCGGGCCGCCGCGTCCCCGGCGCACCCCGCGGCTCCCCGGTGGCGGCACGTTTCGGCCAGGCGAACTCGGTATCAGGAACCGGAACTTCCGTGCACCGGGACTCAGTGCATAGGCCCGCACACAGCGGGTAGAGCTTCGTGCATCGTCTCTCGCTCGCGAAGCCGTCGTCAGGAGTAGACCGTGCTGCAACCGACGCATCAGTCCCTGCAGGTCGCCGTCCCGGCTGAAGGGGCCTCCCCTGCACGAGCGCAGCCGAGTGCGTGGGGAAGGGTGCCAGTGCGGGAGCGGGACCAGGACAACCCATGGCACTCCGACGCCGTCTGCCGCCGCGACGAGGCCGGACTGTTCTTCGCCCCCTCCAAGGAGCCCACCGCCGCGCGCCTCTCCCGCGAGGAAGCCGCGAAGCGGGTCTGCGCGCGCTGTCCCGTCATGGTCGAGTGCCGCGAGCACGCCCTGCTCCAGCCCGAGCCGTACGGCGTGTGGGGCGGTCTGACCGCCGCCGAGCGCCGCGTGGTCCTCGCCCGGCGCCGCCGGCGCGACCTGGAGCTGAAGAAGGCGGCCCGCACGGCCGGCGCGGTAGCGGCCGCGGGCTAGTGCCCTCACGCCGGCCCCGGCCGACCCCTCGGCCACGTACGACGACGGGGGCGCTCCCCGCACGGAGCGCCCCCGTCGTCGGTCGGTCTCCGCGCTACTTCGCCCGCTCGAAGTCGATCGCGCTGTAGGCGCGCAGCTTCGCCAGGCGGTGATCGGAGTCGATCTTCCGGATCGTGCCGGACTTGGAGCGCATGACGAGGGACGAGGTCGAGGCCATCTCGGCGCCGTAGCGCACGCCGCGGAGCAGCTCGCCGTCCGTGATGCCGGTGGCGACGAAGAACACGTTCTCGCCGCTGACCAGGTCGTTCGTGGTGAGCGTGCGGTCCAGGTCATGGCCCGCGTCGAGCGCGCGCTGCTTCTCCTCGGCGTCCTTGGGCCACAGCTTGCCCTGGATGACACCGCCCAGGCACTTGATGGCGCAGGCGCTGATGATGCCCTCCGGCGTGCCGCCGACGCCCATCAGGAGGTCGACGCCGGTGCCCTCGCGCACGGCCATGACCGAACCGGCCACGTCACCGTCCGAGATGAACTTGATGCGCGCGCCGGTCTCGCGGATCTCCTTGACGATGCCCTCGTGCCGGGGCCGGTCCAGGATGACGACCGTGACGTCCTCGGGGGCGGACTTCTTGGCCTTGGCGACGCGGCGGATGTTCACCGACACCGGGGCGTTGATGTCCACGTAGTCGGCGGCCTCGGGGCCGGTGACCAGCTTGTCCATGTAGAAGACGGCGGACGGGTCGAACATGGTGCCGCGGTCGGCGGCGGCGAGGACCGCGATCGCGTTCGGCATGCCCTTGGCGGTGAGCGTGGTGCCGTCGATCGGGTCGACGGCGATGTCGACCTCGGCGCCGGTGCCGTCGCCGATGCGCTCGCCGTTGAAGAGCATCGGCGCCTCGTCCTTCTCGCCCTCGCCGATGACGACGACGCCGTTCATCGAGACGGTGTGGACGAGGGTCCGCATGGCGCGCACGGCCGCGCCGTCCGCCCCGTTCTTGTCGCCGCGGCCGACCCAGCGGCCCGCGGCCATGGCGGCGGCCTCGGTGACCCGGACCAGCTCCAGGGCGAGGTTGCGGTCGGGGGCCTCCGGGGAGACCTCCAATTCGGACGGCAGGTGGTGATGCTCGGTCATCGAGACGCACCTTTCTGATACGACGACGGCCGGATGAGGGTGATGCCCCCGACTCTATCCGCAGGTCGACAAACTGAGCAGAGGGCCCCACGCATGAGCGGACCGGCGGCAGGGGAGGGGGCGCGTGAGAGGCCTGCCGGGGACCTGCGACGATAAGGGGCGTGGCAGGCAGAACTGGCAAGCAGACCGTGCGGAACATGCTGCTCTCGATGGCCGTCATCGGCATCGTCGTGGCAGCTGCCTATGTCTTCATCCCGCACGACGGGTCCAAGGACCCGGTCAAGCGGGTCGACTACCGCGTCGAACTCCTGACGGCCCGGCGGGCGGCGCCGTACCCCGTGGCGGCCCCCAAGGGCCTGCCCGCGTCCTGGAAGCCCACCTCCGTCCGGTACGACGGCGCGGCCCACGACAAGTGGCACCTGGGCTTCCTCGACCCGGCCGGTGAATACGTGGCCGTCAAGCAGTCCACCGGCAAGCCGTCCGAGTTCATCGACGAGGCCACGCGGCAGGCCCGCAGGACGGACGCGACGGAGAAGATCGCGGGCAAGACCTGGCAGCGCTACAAGGGCACGCGATACGACGCCCTCGTGCTCCAGGACAAGGGCGCCACGACGGTGGTCCTCGGCACGGCCCCCTTCCACCAGCTGACGGCGATGGCGGAGTCCCTGGAGATGAAGCGGACCCCGGTGGAGCCGGTGAAGGCGGGCTGACCCGCCCGGCTCGGCTCGTTACGCCAAGAGGCCCCCCGGCGGATGCCGGGGGGCCTCTTGGCGTGCGGTGCGGGTCTCCCCGCCGCGGGCGTCGCTCAGACGGTCGTGATGACCTGGTCGTACTCAAGGCGCGGGGAGCGCGGGAACCAGGCGTCGTCGCCCGGCTTGCCGATGTTGACGACCATCAGCGGGGTGTGGTCGTCGTCCAGGAACTCCTTCTGCACGCCGGCCGGGTCGAACCCGGTCATCGGGCCCGCGGCGAGGCCGGCGGCGCGGATGCCCACGATGAAGTACGCGGCCTGGAGCGCGCCGTTCAGGCCGGCGGCCTGCTCGCGCACCGGGCGCTGCGAGAAGAAGGCGTCCTTCACGCCGGGGGCGTGCGGGAACAGCTGCGGCAGCTCCTCGTGGAACTCGTTGTCCGCCGACAGGATCGCGACGAGCGGGGCCGTCAGGGTCTTCGGGCGGTTGCCCTCCGCCATGTGCTGCACCAGCCGCTCACGGGCCTCCGGCGTACGCACCAGGGTCACGCGCAGCGGCGACTGGTTGAACGCGGTGGGGCCGTACTTGACCAGGTCGTAGACGGCCTGGATCTGCTCGTCGGAGACCGGCTCGTCGGTGAAGGTGTTGGCGGTGCGGGCCTCGCGGAAGAGCAGGTCCTGGGCGGCGGGGTCAAGAACGAGGGACATCTGTTTCAGCCTTCTCAATCTCAGAACGTCGTCGTACGGCGGGCCGTACGTCAGAGGTGGGGACGTGGGGATGACCTTACTCCGGTGAGGTTCAATCTTCAACTAAAGCGGGGGTGGGGTGAGCTACGCAACATCAGGGGGTGAGCCGGGGGCGGGCCCTTGGGGGGCAGGCCCCGGTGAGGCCCGGTGCGGCCCGGTGCGGGCCGGAGCGGGCCCGGGGGCCTGCCCCGGGGCTCAGTCCTCTTCGCCGTCCTCGCCGTCGGCCAGCGCCGCGTCAAGGCGGGCCCGGGCGCCCTCCAGCCAGCGGCGGCACACCGCCGCCAGCTCCTCGCCCCGCTCCCACAGGGCCAGGGACTCCTCGAGCGAGGTGCCTCCGGCCTCCAGGCGGCGCACCACCTCGATCAGCTCGTCCCGCGCCTGCTCGTAGCCGAGCGCGCCCGCCGTCCCGGTGGTTTCGTCCGTCTTGCTGGTCATGCGCCCACCCTAGATGTCGACCCGTACGGGGAAATCGCCCTCGGCGACCCGCGCGCGCAGCTCCTCGCCGCCCGTCACCTCGTCCGCCGCTCGGACGACCGCGCCGTCCTGCTTCTGCAACACCGCGTACCCCCGCTGGAGCGTGGCCTTGGGGGAGAGCGCCACCACGCGCGCGTGCGTGTGGGCCAGCTCCGATTCCGCGCGGTCGAGGAGGTGCCCGAGTGTGCGCCGGGCCCGGTCCACGTACGCCGTGACCTGCTCCTCGCGCTCCTCGACCATGCGGTGCGGCCGCTCCATGCACGGCCGGGCCAGGGCGTGCGCCAGGCCCCGCTCCTCGCGCTCCAGGAACGCCGCCACGCTGCGCCGCGCCCGCTCCCGCAGGAAGGCGACCCGCTCCAGCTCCTCGCCGACGTCCGGTACGACCTTCTTCGCGGCGTCGGTCGGCGTCGAGGCGCGCAGGTCCGCCACGTGGTCCAGGAGGGGGTTGTCCGGCTCGTGGCCGATCGCCGACACCACCGGCGTACGGCAGGCGGAGACCGTCCGCACCAGCTGCTCGTCCGAGAACGGCAGGAGGTCCTCCACGCTGCCGCCGCCGCGCGCCACGATGATCACGTCGACCTCGGGCAGCTCGTCCAGCTCCTTGACGGCCTGCACCACCTGGGGCACCGCGTGCACGCCCTGCACCGCCACGTTGCGCACCTCGAAGCGGACGGCGGGCCAGCGGTGGCGGGCGTTCTCCAGGACGTCGCGCTCGGCGGCCGAGGCGCGGCCGCAGACCAGGCCGATCAGCTGCGGCAGGAACGGCAGCGGCCGCTTCCGGTCGGCCGCGAACAGGCCCTCGCCTGCGAGCGTCTTCTTCAGTTGCTCCAGGCGGGCGAGTAGCTCACCGACCCCGACCGGCCTTATCTCCGCCGCCCGCAGGGACAGCTGGCCCCGCGGCGCGTACCACTCCGGCTTGGCGTGGACGACGACGCGGGCGCCCTCCGACACGACGTCCGCGACCGCGTCGAACACCTGGCGGTAGCAGGTGACGCTCACCGAGATGTCGTGCGACGGATCGCGCAGCGTCATGAACACCACGCCCGCGCCCGGGCGCCGGGACAGCTGCGTGATCTGCCCCTCGACCCACACGGCGCCGAGGCGGTCGATCCAGCCGCCGATGAGGCGCGAGACCTCGCCTACGGGGAGGGGGGTGTCGGCGGACGTGTTGAGACCCATGACGCCCGAGAGTAGCCGCCCCGGCTGACAGCGCCGCCGCTCCGCGGCGGCCGGGGTTCTCCGCCGCTCCGCGGCGGGGTCTCCCACCCGCCCGCCCGTGTCTCCCCTGCTTTGCCGGCGCGGGTCGTATCCCCGCCGCTCCGCGGCGTACTCGCCCACCCGCCCGCCCGCATCTCCCCTGCTTTGCCTGCGCGGGTCGTATCCCCGCCGCTCCGCGGCGTTACCCCACGTCCGGCGCGCCCCTCCGTACGCCCTGCACCGCCAGCACCACCAACCCCACCGCCAACCAGATCGCGCCCACCACCTGGGCGGAGCCCGACGCCTCCGTGATGACCGCGACGACGATCGCCGCGCCGAGTACGGGCATCAGGACGTGCCGCCACCAGCTCACCGGGCCGCCCTGCCTGCGGATCGCGAACCAGCCCACCACGCTCGCGTGCAGCAGGGCGAAGGCCGTCAGGGCGCCGATGTCGACGACCGAGACCAGGTGGTTCATGCCGTCGCCGCGGCGCGCGGCCCACACGGCCGCGACCAGCGTCACGGTCGCCGCGCACAGCAGGGCCACGCGCGGCGTGCCGGACTCCGTACGGGACAGCAGCCGGGGCAGGCGCCGCCCCCGGCTCATCGCGAAGAGCAGCCGGCCCGCCGCGGCCTGCCCGGCGAGCGCCGCGAACGCCGCGCCGACCGCCTTGCTCACCGCCACCAGGTCGTGCAGCCAGGAGCCGACGGAGGCGTCCACGGCGGAGTAGAACGCGGAGCCCTGGCTGTCGGGGTTCGCGGCCAGGTCGGCGGAGGACATCGGGGTCAGGAGCGCCACCAGGTACGTCTGCGCCACGAACAGGACGCCCGTCAGGGCCAGGCAGAACAGGACCGCCCGCGCCACCTTCGCCGAGCCCCCGGTGACCTCCTCCGCGAACGAGGCGATCGCGTCGAAGCCCAGGTAGGACAGGACCGCCACGGACACCGCGCCCACCACCGCGGAGAGCGCGAACGCCCCCTGCGTACCGTCGCCCGACAGGGGGGAGAGCCAGCCCCGCTCCGCCCCGTCGCGCGCGAGGACCACGATCGCGGACACCCCGAACACCACCAGGACCACGATCTCCATGGCGAGGACCGCGAAGCCGACCCGCGCGGCGGGACGTACGCCCCACAGGTTCAGGGCGGTCGTCACGGCCACCGCGATCGCCGTCCACACCCACCGGGACACCTCCGGCACCAGCTCGTGCATGGCGATCCCGGAGAAGAGGTAGGCGACGGCCGGGATCAGCAGGTAGTCCAGCATCGCCATCCAGCCCGCGATGAAGCCGGCGCCGTTGCCGAGGCCCACGCGCGCGTAGGCGAAGACCGAGCCCGCCTGGGGCACGACGCGCACCATCTGGGCGTAGCTGAAAGCGGTGAACGCCATGGCGATCGTCGCCACGACGTACACCAGTGCCACCGCGCCGTGCGACTTGGCGTCAAGCGTCCCGAAGACGCCGACGGGCGCCATCGGGGCGATGAAGAGGAGCCCGTAGACGACGAGGTCGCGGAAGCCGAGGCTGCGCCGCAGCCCCTCGCCCTCCGTCGCGGTCGCGGCGGACCCCTGGCCCCCGTCGGACGGCGGGTGCGCATTCGTGCTGTGGGCGGACATCGTGCCTCCGGGTGCCTGACGCTGATCGCACACTTGGCTCCCAGTCTCCCCACACAGGCGATCTTTGACCTCTCGTATGCGGCCTTACGATGGGCTGTATGACTGCAACGCCTGGCTCCCGCCGTGTCCTGCTCGCCGCTCCCCGTGGCTACTGCGCGGGTGTGGACCGTGCCGTGATCGCCGTCGAGAAGGCCCTGGAGCAGTACGGGGCCCCGATCTATGTCCGCCACGAGATCGTCCACAACAAGTACGTCGTGCAGACCCTGGAGAAGAAGGGCGCGATCTTCGTCGACCAGGTGGAGGAGGTGCCGGAGGGGTCCATCGTGATGTTCTCCGCGCACGGCGTCGCCCCGACCGTGCACGAGGAGGCCGCCGAGCGGAAGCTCGCCACGATCGACGCGACCTGCCCGCTGGTCACCAAGGTCCACAAGGAAGCGGTCCGGTTCGCCAAGGAGGACTTCGACATCCTCCTGATCGGCCACGAGGGGCACGAGGAAGTCATCGGCACCTCCGGCGAGGCCCCCGACCACATCACGCTGGTCGACGGCCCGGACGACGTCGCGAACGTCGAGGTCCGCGACCCGGACCGGGTCGTCTGGCTCTCCCAGACCACGCTCTCCGTCGACGAGACGATGGAGACGGTCGGCGCCCTGAAGAGCAAGTTCCCGAACCTGCTCTCGCCGCCGAGTGACGACATCTGCTACGCCACGCAGAACCGCCAGACCGCGGTCAAGAAGCTCGCCGAGGACGCCGACCTGGTCATCGTCGTCGGCTCCAAGAACTCCTCGAACTCGATCCGCATGGTCGAGGTCGCCCTGGAGGCCGGCGTGCCCGCCTCCTACCTGGTGGACAACGCGGGCGAGATCGACGAGGCCTGGCTGGAGGGCGTGACCACGGTCGGCCTCACCTCGGGCGCGTCCGTCCCGGACGTCCTGGTGGACGGCGTCATCGAGTGGCTGGCCGAGCGCGGGTACGCGGACGTGGAGACGGTGAAGACGGCCGACGAGTCGATCACGTTCTCGCTGCCCAAGGAGCTGCGCCGGGACCTGCGTACGGAGGCCGCGGAGCTGTCCGGGAAGAAGTAGACCACCGCGTCGGCGCCGGTCCGGCGTCGTACGGTGGGGCCATGCAGATCTTCGGTGTGGACATCGGCGGATCCGGGATCAAGGGCGCTCCCGTGGACCTGGACCGCGGGGACCTGGCGGACGAGCGGCACAAGGTGCTCACGCCGCATCCGGCCACGCCCGAGGGCGTGGTCGAGCGCGTGTGCGAGGTCGTCGAGCACTTCGGCTGGTCGGGCCCGGTCGGCGCCACCTTCCCCGGTGTCATCACGGACGGCACGGCCCGCACGGCGGCCAACGTCGACAAGAGCTGGATCGGCACGGACATCCGCGGTCTGATCTCCGAGCGGCTCGGCGGGGCCCCGGTCACCGTCCTGAACGACGCGGACGCGGCGGGCGTCGCCGAGATGCACTTCGGCGCGGGCGCCGGCCGCACCGGCACGGTCATCATGCTCACCCTCGGCACGGGCATCGGCAGCGCCGTCTTCACCGGCGGCCACCTCGTGCCGAACACGGAACTCGGCCATCTGGAGCTGCACGGCCACGACGCGGAGAAGCGCGCCTCGTCCAAGGCCCGCGAGGACGAGGACCTCACCTGGGAGCACTGGGCGCACCGCGTGCAGAAGTACCTGACGCACGTGGAGATGCTGTTCTCGCCCGAGGTGTTCATCATCGGCGGCGGCGTCAGCCGCAAGGCCCACAAGTTCCTGCCCCTGATCAAGGGCGTCCGGGCCGAGCTGATCCCGGCGAAGTTGCAGAACAACGCCGGGATCGTGGGGGCCGCGATGGCCGCGAAGGCCACCGCGGGGGACTAGGGCGGAGCCGGGGCCCCGCGTCCGCGGGGGCCCTCGTCGCGCCGCGCGCTCGTCCTCAGACGCCGGATGGGCTGATTCTGTCCCGCTCGGCGGCTTGTGGGGCACGGCCGCCCGGGCGCGGCGGACGCTGCTGCTTGCGCTGCGCGCGCCGGCGCCCCATCAGGCGCAGCTTGCGCACGGTCACGATCACCCCGGCGACCAGCGTGCCGCCGTACAGCCAGCCCGCGTGCAGGGCCAGCGAGGTGAGCAGGCCCATGACGTGGCCGCCGAAGCCGCCCGTGCCCTCGGCGATGGGCAGCACCCCGGCGGCGAAGGCGATCGGCACGGCGACGGGTGCCGTGACCAGGTCGGCGGGCCGCACCCAGAGCGCCGTGAGCGCGCTGACCGGCAGGAACAGCACTCCGTACGCGACCATCGAGCCGCCGAAGAGCAGCCGCAGCAGGCACGCGAGCAGGAGCATGACGACGGCCGCGAACAGGCCGCTACCGAGCCCGGTCAGGCGCGGGTTCGGCATGCGGCGCAGCTTGCGGTACAGCGGCATCCGGTTCAGGGCGCGGTACACCGGGGTTCTGCGCAGGAGGCGGGTGACCGGGGACGAGGGGCCGGGCGGCCGGGAGGCGGCCCGGTAGACCGCCGCCGACTCCGTGGGGCTGCCCTGCCCTGGCAGGGGCGCGGCGGGGCGCGGCCTGGCGCGCGGGGGACGGGTCCTAGGTTGCTCCACCGCACCAACCTAGGTCGGGCCGGGGGCGGAACCGGGACTGGGACACGCGTTTTGGCCGAGCTTGGTCCCGCGTTCGACGCGGAGGCGGTACGCGGGCGGGGCGCGGGGCGCGGCACACCGTAGACTGGTGGATCGTGCCCCAGGCAGTGCGGGGCCGGTGAGGGACCACCGCGGGCCCGGATGTGCGCCGCGCGCCCCCGGACGCCGGGGACGGCGAGTGCGGCGGCCGGTCCGCCCACGCGGCCCTCACACAGCCCCAGCCAAGACCCCACTCCTCACGTACGGGAAGTCGCAACGTGTCGCTCACGATCGGAATCGTCGGTCTGCCCAACGTCGGCAAGTCGACCCTGTTCAACGCCCTGACCAAGAACGACGTCCTTGCGGCCAACTACCCGTTCGCGACGATCGAGCCGAACGTGGGCGTGGTCGGCGTCCCGGACACCCGCCTGGACAAGCTCGCCGAGATCTTCGGCTCCCAGAAGGTCCTCCCGGCGACCGTCGACTTCGTGGACATCGCGGGCATCGTGCGCGGCGCCAGCGAGGGCGAGGGCCTGGGCAACAAGTTCCTGGCGAACATCCGCGAGTCCGACGCGATCTGCCAGGTCATCCGCGCCTTCGCGGACGAGAACGTCGTCCACGTCGACGGCAAGGTCTCGCCCAAGGACGACATCGAGACGATCAACACCGAGCTGATCCTCGCCGACCTCCAGACCATCGAGAAGGTCCTGCCGCGCCTCCAGAAGGAGTCGCGCATCAAGAAGGACATCGCCCCGAAGGTGGCGGCGGTCGAGGCGGCGAAGGAGATCCTGGAGAAGGGCGACACCCTCTTCTCCGCGGGCATCGTCCAGGGCTCGGGCAACGAGGAACTGCTCCACGACCTGCACCTCCTCACCACCAAGCCCTTCCTCTACGTCTTCAACGTGGACGAGGACGAGCTGACCGACGACGACTTCAAGGCCGAGCAGCGCGCCCTGGTCGCCCCCGCCGAGGCGATCTTCCTCAACGCCAAGCTGGAGGCCGACCTCGCCGAGCTGGACGAGGACGACGCCCTGGAGCTGCTCCAGTCCGTCGGCGCCGAGGAGCCCGGCCTCGCCACCCTCGCCCGCGTCGGCTTCGACACCCTGGGCCTCCAGACCTACCTGACGGCAGGCCCCAAGGAGTCCCGCGCCTGGACCATCAAGAAGGGCGCGACGGCCCCCGAGGCGGCCGGTGTCATCCACACCGACTTCCAGAAGGGCTTCATCAAGGCCGAGGTCATCTCCTTCGCCGACCTGGTCGAAACGGGCTCGGTCGCCGACGCCCGCGCCGCGGGCAAGGCGCGCATGGAGGGCAAGGACTATGTGATGCAGGACGGGGACGTGGTGGAGTTCCGCTTCAACGTTTAATTGAATTTTAATTAAATTTCCATCTGCAGAGTTGCAGATCAAGAGGGGCCCCTCAGTCCGAGACGGGCCCCTCTGGCGGCTCAAAGCACGCAGGTCTGGCGCTCGAGACGGGTGCGCCAATCTGTCCCTGCACGGGCGGCGGGGGCGAGGCAGTGGATCTTGTCGTGAACGGTTTATTTGCCAGATCAGATCGCTTAGTTGGGCATAGGCTAAGAGGTCTTGTCACAGGTAGGGGCCGGATGCGGCCTGGTCAAGGAGCAGCAGCGTATGAGCGGGCAGGCACGGCGTCGTGAGCAAGTCCCGGAGCAGCTGAAGGCAGCGGCCCGGAGGTCTCCCAACTTCGGGCGGCTCTACACGATGCAGCCCCTGCTGGCGATCTACGGCGCACAGGCCGAGCAGTCCGTCTTCACCAACCCCAACGTCTCGTACGTTGCCTCCGGCCAGTTCGGCGAGGTGCTTGCCGAGGAGCTGGTGCGGCGGGCCGGAGTGCGCGTCGAGGGAACCCGGCAGGTCGACCGGCTGGCCGGACTCCAGCGCGCCGGCCTGCTCCCCGGTCGCACTCGGGACGCCTTTGACACGCTCCGCCGGGGGCGCAACGACGCCGCGCATAATCACCTCTTCGACACCAGCAAGGCCCTCAAGGCCGTCGAACTTTGCTTTCACCTCGGCCAGTTCTTCTCCCGCGCAATCGACGACGTGCGAGAGATCGCTGCGTTCGTGCCGCCTCGGCTGCCTAGTGAGGTGGCGGGCGGATCTGCCGAGCTGGCCGAACTCCGCGAGGCGCTCGGTCGCTACCAGCGCAACCTCGCCGAGTCCCGAACTCGCCTCAGCGAGGTTGGTGACCGGCTGGAGGCCGAGCGGCGCGGCCGGGAGGAGGCCGAGAGGCTGACCGAGGCCGCTGAGCGGGCCCGTGCTGAGTCCGAGGCGGAGGTGGCCCGCCACCGGGACGAGATCGAGCGGCTCCGGCGCGCCCACCAGGACCATTACGACCAGGAGCGCCTCAAGCCCCGACCGGTCAGCGTCAACGCCCGTGAGGCGATCGTCGCCCGCGCCCAGCGGCCCGAGCCGCTCAACGAGGTACAGGCTCGCGTCCGCATCGACGAGATGCTCACCCAGGCTGGCTGGACGGTCCAGGATTACGGCGACCTCAACCCACTCGCCTCCCAGGGCGTCGCGGTCCGAGAGTTCAGCCTGGCCACCGGCCGCGCCGACTACGTCCTTTATGTCGATGGCATGATCGTCGGCGTTATCGAGGCCAAGCGTGAGGGCACCCCTTTGGCCGGCGCCCTCGCGCAGAACGAGCGGTACGCGGGCGGCGTCCTCAAGGAGCACTCCATGGCGGTCTGGCGCGAGGGGGAACCGTTCGCCTTCCGCTACGCCACCACCGGCGCCGAGACGTTCTTCCTCAATCTCCTCGACCCGCACGCCCGCTCCCGCTCGGTTTTCGCTTTCCACCACCCGGAGACCTTCGCCGCCTGGATGAAGCGGGCCACAGAGCACCCGGATACCCCCACCTTCCGGGCCGCCCTGCGCACCGCGCTGCCGGTCCTGGAGTCGCACGACCTGCGTACGGCACAGGAGGAGGCGATCGTCGGCCTGGAGAGTTCACTCGCCCAGGACAAGCCGCGCGCACTGATCCAGATGGCCACTGGTGCGGGCAAGACCTACACTGCGGTTACCGCGTCGTACCGGCTGCTCAAGCACGCGCGTGCGCGCCGCATTCTCTTCCTTGTCGACCGCAACAACCTCGGCCGCCAGGCCAAGGCCGAGTTCGACCGCTACAAGACGCCGGACGAGAACCGCAAGTTCACCGACCTCTACAACGTCGACTCACTCGGCCGGTCCGGTCTCCAGGAGACGTCCTCCGTCGTCGTCTCCACGATCCAGCGCATGTACGCGCTCCTCAAGGGCGAGTCGCTGGAGGATACCGCTGAGGCAGAGGACCGCGAGGACTCCTCTACCCTCGACGAGAACTACATGACCGACCGTCCGGTCACCGTCGAGTACAACCCGGCCGTCCCGATCGAGTCCTTCGACTTGATCGTCATCGACGAGTGCCACCGCTCCATCTATGGCCTGTGGCGTGGCGTCCTGGACTACTTCGACGCCCACCTGGTCGGCCTCACCGCCACCCCTACGCGGCAGACCAAGGGCTTCTTCGACGGCAACATGGTCTCCGAGTACACCTACGAACAAGCAGTCGCCGACGGCGTCAACGTCGACTTCGACGTGGTCACCATGGACTCCTCCATACGGGAGGACGGTGGCGCGAAGATCGACAAGGGGACGACGGTCCGTATCCGCGACCGCAAGACCCGCGCCCAGCGTTACGAGGAGCTGGACGAGGACTTCGTCTACACGGTGGGCCAAATCGGCCGCACGGTGATTGCCGAGGACGAGATCCGGGCCGTCCTCACCGCGTACAAGAACAACTGGCAGCGCTGGTTCCCGGGCCGGACCGAACTGCCTAAGACGCTGGTCTTTGCGGCGAGCGATGACCATGCGGACGAAGTCCTCAAGCAGGTCAAGGAGGTCTTTGGGCGCGGAGACGCCTTTGCCAAGAAGATCACCTACCGCTCCCGGGACAAGGGCGACGACCCCGAGCAGCTCGTCAACGACCTGCGAAACTCGCCATTGCTGCGGGTCGCCGTCACGGTCGACATGATCGCGACGGGTACGGACGTCAAGGCCCTGGAGTGCGTGATCTTCCTGCGGGCCGTTCGCAGTCCTGTCCTCTTTGAGCAGATGAAGGGACGCGGCGCCCGCACGATCGACGCCGACGACCTGAAGGCGGTCACTCCAGATCCGGCCGCCGACCTGGCCAAGGACCGTTTCGTTCTGGTCGACGCGGTGGGCGTCACAGCATCGCCGCTGGTCGACACCCGCCCGATGCTGCCGCCGGACGGCGGCAGTCTCAGCTTGATCAAGCTGATGGACAAGGCGGGCAGCCGCTCGCTGACGGCCGAGCAGGCCGAGACGCTCGGGCGCCGGCTGGCCCGACTTGACCGCAAGCTCACGAAGGAGGAGCGGGAGCGGATCGAGCAGGCGTCGGGCGGGGTGTCACTGGCGGACATCGTCCGGAAGATCACCGACGCGGTGGACGTCGACACTCAGGACCGGGCGTACCGGGAAGGCGGCGCGGATCGCGCGCGGCGGCTGGTCCACGACTCTGTCGAAACTCTGACCACACACCCGGAACTGCGGAAGCTGATCATCGGCATCAAGCAGCAGCACGACCTCACGTACGACGCGACGACCGAGGTCACGCTGAAGGTGAATGAGGTCCCGAGGGAGGAGCGGGCGGCGAAGGAGTTGGCGGAATGGCGCCAGCTCCTGGAGAGCCGCAAGCGTGACGAGGCGGCGGCGGAGGCAATCGCTCTGCAGGTGATCCTCGGCAGCGGCTCGAGGGTGCGGCCGCAGGAGGCGCGGGCCCACCTGAAGGAACTGATGGCGGCCATCAAGGCCGCCAGGCGGAACTGGACCCCGAAGGTCATCTGGGACCACTACGAGCTAGTCGGCGAGGCGGCCGAGTCGCTGACGAAGTCAGCTGGCTTGGGTGACCTCATGAACCTGGTCCGCTACACGCTCGGCGCGGACGACCAGCTTCGCCCGTATCGTACGGTGGTCGAGGAGCGCTTCGAGGGCTGGCTGCTGCGGCAGAGCCAGGCGGGTGCGGAATTCACCGAGGACCAGCTTTGGTGGCTGCACCGTATCAAGGACGCGATCGTGGTCGACCTGGGGATGGAGCGTGAGGACTTCGGCCACATGCCGTTCTCGGAAAAGGGCGGCGGTCCGGGCTTTGCGAACGCCTTCGGTGGTAGGAACCAGGCGCTGGAACTGTTGGACGAGCTGAATCGGGGATTGGCTTGAGCGAGGGATTGAGTGACGAGCTGCCAGAGGGGTGGTGTGAGGCATCCCTGTCTGACCTCATTTCCCTCGACGGAGTTTCTTCCGACGGCGACTGGGTCGAGAGTAAGGATCAGGACCCTAATGGTGATGTTCGGCTGGTGCAGTTGGCTGACATTGGAGATGGGGAGTTCCGTGACCGCAGTGATCGGTCACTGAGCTCTGAGACTGCTCAGCGCTTGAAGTGCACCTTCCTGGAGCCCGGTGATGTGCTCGTGGCGCGAATGCCAGATCCGCTCGGTAGGGCTTGCATGTACCCGGGGGGGCCTCGCCGGGCGGCAACCGTGGTGGATGTTCGCATCCTTCGTCCCGGAATTGGTGGCGTGCATCCCAGGTGGCTCATGTGGGCCATCAACTCTCCGCAAGTGCGCAGTCAGATTTATCGATACCAGACAGGGTCAACGCGAAAGAGGATCTCGGGAAAGAATCTCGGCCAGGTTCGTTTGCTTGTCCCTCCGCTGGCTGAACAGCACCGCATCGTCGAGGCCCTCGAAGAGCAGCTCTCCCGGCTGGATGCCGCTGATACGTCCTTGGAACTAGCGATCCGCAGGATCGACTACCTGCGGGTCCGAACCACTGACTTTGTGACAGCCTTCGCCGTACCTGATGGCGTCCCCACAGCCTCGCTTCCTCCTGCTGCTGGGACTATCGATGGCAACTTGCCAAAAATTCCAGAACATTGGACTTGGATGCGCCTGGAGGAGCTGGCTGAGGTTGTCGGGGGCGTGACCAAGGACAAGAAGAAGCAGTCCGACCCGGATATTCCTGAGGTTCCCTACCTCCGTGTCGCGAACGTTCAGCGCGGGCGGCTCGTGCTCGACAGCGTTCATGAGATCCGTGTGCCTACCGCTAAAGCGGATCAGCTGCGGTTGAGATCCGGCGATGTTCTCATGAATGAGGGAGGGGATCGGGACAAGCTTGGACGCGGCTGGGTCTGGGAGGGGCAGGTAGAGAACGCCATTCACCAGAACCACGTATTCAGGGCCCGAATTCGAGGAGATCTAATCAAGCCCGAGCTGTTGTCGCATTACGCGAACGGCATGGGGCGATGGTTCGAGGTGAATGGCAAGCAGAGTACGAACCTTGCTTCAATCAGCCTGAGGAAGATCAAGAGCCTTCCCGTTCCGGTGCCCCCGAGGGGCGAGCAGGACGAGATTCTGCAAAGACTCAAGGAGGGCCTCGCACAGATCGACCGGATGGCAAAGGCTGTCGCTATCGCACGGCTACGTGCGTCCAGACTACGCAACGGCCTACTCCGTAAAGCCTTCAGCGGCGGACTTGTTCCCCAGAACGCGGCAGACGAACCCGCCGCCACCATCCTTGCCCGCATCGCCGCCGAGCGCGACGCTGCCAAGCCGGCCCTCAAGGCCAAGCGCGCCGCGCGCCTCCGCAAGGGGGCAGCCTCGGCCAAGGCGGCCGAGCCTGCCCCAGCCCCAACCCCCGCCCCCCTCACCAGCATTCAGCAGGAGCTCTTCCAGTGACCGCCCCCGCTACAGATGACGCAGCCGCACCCTGCGCCGAGGGTGTCCCGCTCACCGAGACGCCCAAGTCCAAGAAGGCCGCCGCGCAGACCAACACCCTGGTCGCCAAGCTCTGGAACTACTGCAACGTCCTCCGCGACAACGGCATGTCCACCATTGAGTACGTCGAGCAGCTCTCGTACCTGCTCTTCCTGAAAATGGTCGACGAGATCGAGAACGACGAGTGGGGTGGCCGCGACCTTAGCGCCCTTGTGCCCGCCAACTACAACTGGAAGTCGCTAGTCAGCAAGCGCGGTACCGAACTCGAAGCGCACTACCGCGCCATCCTGGAGCACTTGGGCCGTAAGCCCGACACCACCATCGGCACGATCTTCGCCGACGCCCAGAATCGGATCACCAAGCCCGCACTGCTCGAAAAGCTGGTCGTCGAGCTGATCGGCCGCGAGGAGTGGACGGTCACCGGCACCGACCTCAAGGGTGACGCCTATGAGGGCCTGCTCGCCAAGGGTGCGTCGGACACGAAGACCGGCGCCGGCCAGTACTTCACGCCGCGCGCGCTCATCGACGCGATGGTGGACGTGACCCGGCCGGGCCCGGACGACACCATCACCGACCCCGCCTGCGGTACCGGAGGCTTCCTGATTGCTGCCCACGCGTACGTCACCCGGCACCACGTCCGGGACATGGGCATCGACGCCCGCAGGGCGTACGACAGCGGATCCAAGATCTGGGGCACCGAGCTGGTCACCGGCACCGCCCGCCTCGCCGCCATGAACATGCTCCTGCACGGCATCGGCAAGAGCGACGGCCCGAGCCTGATCGACGTCGGCGACGCGCTTGCCGAGAAGCCGAGTGGCCGGCACGCGAGTCTGGTCCTCGCCAATCCGCCCTTCGGCCGGAAGTCCGCGATTACCGTGATCGGCCAGGACGGCGAGTTGGAGAAGGAAGACATTCAGTACGACCGTGACGACTTCACGGCCACCACCACTAACAAGCAGCTCAACTTCCTTCAGCACATCATGTCGTTGACAGCAGTCAACGGCCGTGCTGCCGTCGTCCTCCCTGACAACGTCCTCTTCGAGGGCGGCGCGGGCGAGAAGGTCCGCCGCAAGCTCCTTGACGAATTCGACCTGCATACGATCCTGCGCTTGCCCACTGGCATCTTCTATGCAGGCGGCGTCAAGGCCAACGTACTGTTCTTCGACAAGAAGCCCCCGCGCGCCGACGGCAAGCCGCACACCGCCGTCACCTGGATCTACGACTTCCGCACCGGCCAGCACTTCACCATGAAGCAGCGCCCGCTGACCCGCGCCCACATGGACGACTTCGTCGCCCGGTACAAGGCAGGCGAGCCGCTGACTGCCCGCGTCTCGGACTTGGACGAGAACGGTCGCTGGAAGTCGTACGCGTATGAGGACTTGATCAGGCGCGACAAGGTCAACCTCGACATCACGTGGATGAAAGACCCGGCCCTGGAGGACGCGGACAGCGACCTGGAGCCTGAGGTCATCGCCGAGGAGATCGTGCGCGATCTTCAGTCCGCCCTGGCCGAGTTCACGGCCATTGCGAAGTCCTTGGGCGCGGATGTTGATGTACCGGAGGCAGAAGAGGTCTGACGATGGCCGGAAGGCTTGCGTCACGCGCTGGAGGGCTGCAATGCCGAGTGCCTTGTAGCCCTCGGCTTTTTCGCGCGGTTACTGTCGGCATTCCATCAGAGGTGGCGATGCTGAAGTCCCTACGATGCACTGGCTCGATAATGGAGCAGTTGCGACAGCCACCACGGCGGACATCTGTGGGCCGGCCCAGCCACCTCTTTTGGGACAGTGCCAGCGGCGAAGCCTCCTACGCCGTCTCCGGCTCCGGTAGTGGCCTGGCCTCTGGGCTGATCGCCCAGAACGCTGAGCCAACGCCTCGACGCGAGCCGGCCGACCCCGTACGTGTCGCGGAGCGCTCCGGACGCCTGCTGTAAGGAAGTGAAGGGCCGGACCCGGGGCTGAACCGATCAGATCGAGCCACAACATGACCGGGATCTGAAAAGCCGCTTGACCGGCCTCTGTGCCGTACAGGGAATATCAGGAGTCCACGTTCCGGAGTTCTCCGTTCTCCTACGCGCCGTACAGAGGTATGCATGGCCATCGCGCACCCCCAGACCCGTCAGTTCGAATCGTTCGTCACGAACTTGTCGTACGCACGCAAGATGGTGCGAGCCGGGCAGGCGCTGGAGGTGCTCAGCCCGAAGGGTATCGACACCGCTGATTTCTACCGGGCAGCCTGGGTGCAGTCCATCGCCGCCCTCGAACACTGGGTGCAGGGAGAGGTGTTGCGCCGGGTCGCCGAGGAAGCCGCCAAGGACGATCCGGACATGCCGCGTAAGCTGCGTGAATACCCGTTGCCGCTGCACTGCGTGGAGCGGGTGCAGCGGGGCGAGACGACCACAGCCGAGGTGGTCGCGGAACGGGTGCGCCAGGACATCGCCCACCAGACCCTGCAGAACCCGGACGCCATCGCGAAGGTGATGGCGCTCGTCACCGATGTCAAAGTGTGGCGGGAGGCGGCGAAGTGGGTCAACCGGTGGAGCCAGTATCGGACTTCATACGACGACAAACGGCTACGCGGCCAGTACGTCCTGCTGCTCCGCCGCCGAAACCAGATCGCACACGACGCGGATCTGATCGACGGTGACCTCAAGCAGCGCCGCCCGATCGGCGAGGCTGATGTCACGGACGCGCTGAATTGGATCGAGCGGATTGCACTCGCGCTCGCGTATGCGCTGGAGGGGGAGGCGTCCAAGCCCTCAGGACATCCGGCTCCGGCCCCGACTCCGGCCGGCACTTCGGAAGCGCCAGGTGGAGATCAACTGGACGTCGACTGAATGATCGATGACGAGCCCCGTGAACTGGCCTTCGGGCGCTTTCAATCCTCGGGTTTGACCTTCGGCCATGCGCTCCGCCGATTCAAGTGGCTGACTGCTGTCGTCGACCTGGCGATGATGAGGCATGTTCACCGAAAAGTGTGGATTAGCGGTGAGTGTCTTGCCCGCGTGTGAGGTGATAGTGACGATCTCAAGGACAGGCGTCCGGTAGATCGGAGTGTGGGTGGCGCACGTCTTTCAGAGGGGCAAGCGGGATGTGCGCGATCGGAACTATCCCTGCATGTGCCCAAGATGCGGTCACGCCTGGACCGTGCGGTACCGGGAGCCAGGCGGCAGGCGAGGGCGGCAACGGGAGAAGTCGTTTCCACGGAGGATCGGCCTGGACGGTGCGGACGCCTTCGCCGCCAAGGTGGAGAAGGACAAGAATGCCCGCGGCTGCATCGATCCTGCGCGTGGCGCCATGTTGCTGTCTGTCTGGGCTGAAGAGTGGCTTGATCGAAGAGTCATTGGTGAACCAACCCGCCGCAACTACGAAGGGTTCATCCGTAACCATCTCGTGCCGAGTCTTGGTCGCAAGCCGCTGGCTGGGCTGGCGCGCCGGGACTTTGAGGAGTTCGTCAGGCGCTGCAGCATGAGGGTGGTGCAGTGAACCAGCGCGACGGATACCACGAGAGTCTCCCGATGATGTAGCAGTTCGACGTGGTCATTCTCGGGGAAGTGTGCGCACGGTGCCCCCTGTTGATCAAAAGTGCGACGCTGGCGGTTCGCGAAGTGCAGTAACGGAGAGCGCTGACCGCCGTTGGCCAGTCGTACAACCGGTCATCGTGTTCTCCGCCACGGCCAGCGAGCTGAGGTCGGCCGGCCTGGTCGACCTGGACGGCCATGCCAAGTACAGGCTCGTAGCCTGCGGCACTTCTTGGCCCCCACGGCCTGGCCAACGGTGTGCTGATCCACGAGATGTCGCGCTGGCCGGGCCACCGCTCGGTCGCGACTACGGTCGACATCTACGGGCATCTGTTGCCCAGCGTGTGGGATCGCTGTGGGACGTTCTACAGCACGCCATGCGGCCCGCGTCCCCGAGCGCGACGTCTTTCCCGCCCGAGGAGGCGAGCTGGAGCGCTGGCAATCGCGCTGCGTAGGAGTATGAGAGCTGGCTCGTCTGCATGGTGCTGGGATGGAACGCCCGTGCTGGGATGGTGCTGGGATGGCCCTTGCAAAACCCGCGTTTCCGCAGGTGGGGGCTCTGTACTACGGATTCTGCTTCAACGTCTGATCCGCTCGCGCGGAAGGGGCCGGGTCCTGGTGGACCCGGCCCCTTCCGCGTCGTGCGGTACGGCGTCAGGTCTCGCGGGTGGGGGTGAGCTTGTCTAGGTCGAGGCTGATCTTGAACGGAAGCTCCCGTTCGAGGGTGTGGCGGAAGATGCCGGCCGGGGCGTAGGAACCGGTCGGTTCGTCGAGTTCGTAGACGTGGACGACGGGTGCCCCGCCCTCGTCCTCGACGCACCAGTAGTGGGGGATGCCTGCCTCGGCGTACTTGCGGAGCTTGACCGTGCGGTCCCGGTGGGCGGATTCGGGGGAGGTGACCTCGACGACGAGCTGGACATCCGCCGGGTCGTAGGACGTGCGGTCGGGGTCGTACATGGCTGTCGTCACGAGAAGGTCGGGCTCGGGACGGTTGCGGGTGTCGAGCCGGACGGTCATTTCCCGCTCGACCTCCACCCCTTCCGGGGCCTGTCGCATGAGGGCGACCGTCAGCGCCGTGACGAGGCGGCCGTGCCAGGACCTCTGTGGCGACATCAGGAAAACGAGGGCTCCATCGATCAGCTCGGTGTGGCGCGGGGCTTCCGGAAGGTGGTCCAGGTCCTCCGCGAACCAGCCCTCGGGGCGTGGCGGGCGCATCCAGTCGGGCAACGCGGTCATGCCCTCACCGTACCGAGGGGCGGCTGCCCAGGGGGCGTTGTTGACGCCCCGCCCCCTCGTCCCCACCGTGGTCCGGTATGGATGACGACGATCTCTGTGGGGCCGGGGCCGGGGAACTCGCGCGGATGGTGCGGGAGCGGGAGGTGTCCGCCCGGGAGGTGATGGAGGCGCACCTGGGGCGGGTGGAGCGGGTGAACCCGAGGGTGAACGCCGTGGTCAGCGTGGAGGGCGAGAGGGCGCTCGCCCTGGCCGCGGAGGCGGACGAGCGGCTGGCCGGGGGCGCGGACGTGGGGCCGCTGCACGGGCTGCCGGTGGCGTTCAAGGACACGCATCAGACGCGGGGGACGCGGACCACGCTGGGCTCACGGGTGTTCGCCAACTGGGTGCCCGACGAGGACGAGCTGATCGTGGCGCGGATGCGGGCGGCGGGGGCCGTGGGCTTCGGCAAGACCAACGTGCCGGAGTTCGGGGCCGGGTCGCACACCGTCAACGCCGTGTTCGGCGCGACGCGCAACCCGTACGACCTCGGGCGGTCCGCGGGCGGCAGCGGCGGGGGAGCGGCGGCCGCGCTCGCGGCGGGGCTCCAGCCGCTCGCGGACGGCAGCGACATGGGCGGCTCGCTGCGCAATCCGGCCTCCTTCTGCAACGTCGTGGGGCTGCGGCCGACGCCAGGCCGGGTCCCGTCGTACCCGACGGCGAACGTGTGGGACAGCCTGACCGTGCCGGGGCCCCTGGGGCGCACCGTCGCCGACGTCGCGCTGCTGCTCTCCGTCGTCGCGGGGCCGGATCCGCGCTGTCCGCTCTCGTTGGACACCCCGCCCGCCGCGTCGTTCCGGGCGCCCCTGGAGGGCGAGACCGCGGGGCTGCGCGTCGCGTGGGCGCCGGATCTGGGCGGCCGGGTGCCGGTCGAGGCCGACGTACGGGACGTACTGGACCGGCAGGGCGCGGTGTTCGAGGCCCTCGGGTGGCGGGTCGAGGAGGACTGCCCGGACCTGGACGGGGCCGACGCCGTCTTCCGCGTGCTGCGCGCGCAGTCCTTCCTGCTGGGGCTCGGGCCGCTGCTCGACGAGCACCGCGAGCTGCTCAAGGCGAGCGTCGTGTGGAACATCGAGGAGGGCCGGAGGCTGCGCGGCGCCGACCTCGCGGCCGCCACGGCCGAGCACACGCGCATCCTGCTCGCCGCCGCCGGGTTCTTCGAGCGGTACGACGTCCTCGTGGCGCCGGTGAGCCAGGTCGCGCCCTTTCCGGTGGAGTGGGAGTACCCGCGGGTCGTGGACGGGCAGGCGCAGGAGACGTACATCGACTGGATGCGGTCCGCGTCGCACGTGTCGCTGCTCGGCGCGCCCGCCCTGGCCGTGCCCGCCGGGTTCACGGCGGCCGGCCTTCCGGTCGGGATCCAGATCGTGGGGCCGCCCCGGGCCGAGCGGGCCGTCCTGGAGGCGGGGGCCGCGTTCGAGGCAGCGACGGGGTGGGGGCGCAGGCGGCCCGCGCTGTGAGCAGGGGTGCGGCCCCCGCCCGTGAGGGGGCGGGGGCCGCGGTGCGAAAGGGGGTCAGCCGAGGACGAGCAGGGTGGCGAGGCCGGGCCCGAAGGCGCCGCCGAGCTGGTAGCTGAGGGCGAACAGGCCGATCGCGGTGGGGCGCTGGGCGTCCGTGGTGGCGGATGCGGCGTGCACGGAGAGCGTGGCGTTGGCGCCCGTCGCGGTGAAGGCCGCCGCGCCCGCGGCGAGCAGGAGCAGCGCGCCCGAGGTGGCGAAGACCGCGGTGAGGGCCGCCGCGAGGCCCACGGTGACCAGGACGGCGCGCACCGCCGCGCGCCCCATGCGGACCGAGGCCGCGGCGAGCAGCCAGGACGCGGCCGACGCGACGAGCAGGGTGACCAGCTGGCCGGTGCCGATCGTGCCGGTGGTCCAGCCCGCGCGGTCCTGGAGCAGCCGCGGCACGGTGAACAGGAGCGTGAAGTACGAGGTGGACAGGGCCGCGCCGAGCACCGCGGAGGTCAGGAAGAGCGGCGAGCGCAGGAGCCGGGCCGGGACGAAGCCCTCGGGGCGGCGGCGGACGTGCGCGGCGAGGAGCGCGGCGGAGACCAGGGCGCCGGCGAGCGCGGGCAGCGGGGCGGTCGGCAGCAGGATCAGGGACGTGGCGAGCGCGATGAGGAGCGTGGCGCCGCGGGCGTCGAAGCGGCCCTGGGCGGGCGGGGTCTGCCCCGCGTACCGGGCGACCGCCGGTACGGCGATGAGCGCAAGGGCCGAGACGGCGAGCGCGAGCCGCCACGAGACCGCGTCGGTGAGCGTCGCGCCGAGCAGCGGGCCTGCCGCGCCGAGGACGCCGAAGCCGGAGCTGATCACGCCCATGCGCCGGGCGTTGCCCGCGAGGCTCATCGCGATGGCGACCAGGCCGGCGCCGCCGAGGGACTGGGCGGCGCGTCCGGCCAGGGCCACGGGCAGCCAGGGCGCGGCGGCGACGAGGGCGGTGCCGCCGAGGACGAGGGCCGTGCTCAGCCGCAGCACCGTGGCGAGGCCGCGGCGGCGCAGGAGCCCGGCGAGCAGCGGGGTGCCCGCCGCCATGGCCCAGGCGAAGGCGGTGACCAGCCAGGTCGCCGTGGCCGTGGGGACGCCGAGGGAACGTGCCATGTCCGGCAGGATCAGCACCGGGGCGTTGGCCCCGGCGGCGACGGGCGTGGCGAGCAGGGCCAGCCAGCCGATGGGGACCTGCCCTGAGCGGGCGGGCGCGGTGGCCTTGGCGGCGGCGCCGCGCGGGACGGCCTTGCCGGTGACGGTCGCGGTGGACATGGGAACCCCCTGAAGTGAGTGGTGTGCGGCGGCGGCCGGGTGTCAGACCGTGGTGACGACGTCGGCGTAGGGCAGCCGGGGCGAGCGCGGGAACCAGGCGTCCGGGCCGGGCCTGCCGATGTTGACGACCATCAGGGGCTCGTGGTCGTCGTCCAGGAACTCCGCGCGCAGGCCCGCCGCGTCGTACCCGGTCATCGGACCGGCGGCGAGGCCCGCCGCGCGTACGCCGACGAGGAAGTACGCGGCCTGGAGGGCCCCGTTGAGCACGGCCGACCGCTCGCGCACCGCGCGCTCGGAGAAGTACGTGCGGCCGGTGTCGGGCGCGTGCGGCAGCAGGCGCGGCATCTCCTCGTGGAACTCGTGGTCCGTGGCGAGGAGCGCGACGAGCGGGGCGGTGGCGGTCTTGGCGCGGTTGCCCTCGGCCATGTGCTTCAGGAGCCGCTCGCGCCCCTGCGGGCTGCGGACGAGCACCACGCGCAGCGGCGACTGGTTGAAGGCCGTCGGACCGTACTTGACCAGGTCGTAGATGGCCTGGACCTGCTCGTCGGTGACCGGCTCATCGGTGAAGGTGTTGGCGGTGCGGGCCTCGCGGAAGAGCAGGTCCTGGGCCTCGTGGGTGAGGGCGAGGGCGGCGTTGGCGGTGGCGGGCACGGCGGTCTCGGCGGTGGCGGAAACGGCGGTCTGGGCGGTGGCGGAAACGGCGGTCTGGGGGGTGGCGGGCATGGCGTGCTCCTGGATTCTCTTCGCGTTCGTTCTCTTCACCCTCGTCTTCTGAGGAGTGAGAGTTTCAACGTTGAGATAAAAACACGCGGGTTCGTTCAGCGTCAAGTGTCTTAGCATTGAGAAGACGTCCGTTGAGAGAGTTAAAGCGAAGGAGAGTGGGTCCGCATGAGCGACGCCGTGGACGCCATCGTCGGGCAGTGGGAGAAGGAGCGCCCCGAGCTGACCGACGCCCTGTGGCCGGTGCAGCTGATCGCCAGGGTGCAGCGCATGCACCGGCTGCTCGACCGGGAGGCCAAGGCCTTCCATGCCCGGCACGGGGTGGAGACGGGCGAGTTCGACGTCCTCACCACGCTGCGCCGCTCCGGGCCGCCGTACGCCCTGACCGCCGGCGCCTTCCTGAAGGCCGCCATGGTGACCTCGGGCGCGATCACCAACCGCATCGACCGCATGGAGGCCAAAGGCCTGGTCGAGCGCGTCCGGGACGACGCCGACCGGCGCACGGTCAAGATCCGCCTCACCGAGCGCGGCCAGGACCTCACGGACATGCTGATGGTCGAGCACCTGGACAACTACGACCGGCTCCTGGACGGCCTCGACCGCGAGGAGGTCGAGCGCGCCGCCGAACTGCTCCGCAAGTTCCTCGAACTGCACGGCGACACATCGATCACGTGACGCGGCGGGGGTCCGGCCCGGTGGCGGGGTGTCGTCGGGTTCGCGCCAGGAGCGCGACCCGCAGGCGTGGCGCCGGAAGGGCGGGCGGGCTTCGGGGGCCCGCCCGTCGCTGCTTTTCGGCCATGACCCGCACATGGCAATCGTGTTACGTCCGAACCCCACCCTTGTGCGTCCCCTGGGGATCCGCCAACCTTTCGACGGCGACAGAGAGTTGAACACTGATCAACTCGGCGTAGACATGCCGTCGCTGCATTGTCATGCCCCTGTCGCATCCCCCACAGGCGCACCACCGATCGAGGAGGACCCCTCAGATGGCAGTGACGCGTCACAGTCGACGAAGACTGACAGGTGCCGGCACGCTCGCACTGACCGCCGCGACGGCGGTCGCTCTCGGCGTCGTGTCCGCTCTCCCGGCGGCCGCCCAGCCGAAGGGCGCGGAAGGCAGGATCCAGTACGCGGGCGCCCCGGGCGCCGTCGCGAACAGCTACATCGTCACGCTCGACGAGGACGCCGCGAAGGCGGATTCGGCCAAGGGTCGCGCCGTGGCGAAGAAGCACGGCGCGGAGATCGAGCGCACGTACAAGAAGGTGCTCAACGGCTACGAGGTCGAGGCCTCGGAAGCCGAGGCGAAGAAGCTGGCCGCGGACCCGGCCGTCACCTCCGTCGTGCAGAACCGCACCTACACCGTCGCCGCGACCCAGCCCAACCCGCCGTCGTGGGGTCTGGACCGCATCGACCAGCGCAACCTCCCCCTCGACCAGAAGTACACGTACCCGGACAAGGCCGGTGAGGGTGCCACCGTCTACGTCATCGACACCGGCGTCCGCAAGAGCCACCAGGACTTCGGCGGCCGTGCCGTCGACGGCTACGACGCCATCGACAACGACAACGTCGCGCAGGACGGCCACGGCCACGGCACGCACGTCGCAGGCACCGTCGGCGGCACCGCGCACGGCGTCGCCAAGAAGGCGCGGATCGTCGGCGTCCGCGTGCTCAACAACCAGGGCTCCGGCACCACCGCCCAGGTCGTCGCGGGCATCGACTGGGTGACGCGCAACGCCACCAAGCCCGCCGTGGCGAACATGAGCCTCGGCGGCCCGGCCGACAGCGCGCTCGACACGGCCGTGCGCAACTCCGTCGCGGCCGGCATCACCTACGCCGTCGCGGCGGGCAACGAGAGCACCAACGCCTCGACCCGCTCACCCGCACGCGTCACCGAGGCCATCACCGTCGGCGCCACCACCAGCACCGACGCCAAGGCCAGCTACTCCAACTTCGGCACCGTCCTCGACCTGTTCGCCCCGGGGTCGGGCATCACGTCGGCGTGGAACACCAGCGACACGGCGACCAGCACCCTCAACGGCACGTCGATGGCCTCGCCGCACGTCGCGGGCGCCGCCGCTCTGTACGTCGCCGAGAACCCCTCGGCGACCCCCGCCCAGGTCTCCCAGGCCCTGGTCGCCGCGGCCACCCCGAACGTCGTCGGCAGCCCCGGCACCGGCTCGCCCAACCGCCTGCTGTACGTGGGCGGCGGTGGCACCAACCCGCCGGGACCGAAGTTCGAGAACGGCGCGGACTTCTCCATCACCGACAACTCCTCCGTGGAGTCCCCCCTCACCGTCTCCGGCGTCCCGGGCAACGCCCCGGCGACACTCAGCGTGCCGGTCGCCATCAAGCACACGTACATCGGTGACCTGAAGATCGAACTCGTCGCCCCCGACACCACGGCGTACGTCCTCAAGGACTTCGGCGTGGGCGGCAGTTCGGACGACATCAACACCTCGTACACGGTCAACGCCTCCTCCGAGACCGCCAACGGCACCTGGAAGCTCCGGGTGACCGACAACGCGAACCAGGACGAGGGCACGCTCGACAGCTGGGGCCTCCAGTTCTGAGCCCCCGCTCGCGGCAGTGACATGAAGTGATGACTGACCTCGTCCCCGTGGCGCGGTTCCGGGTCCGCCCGGCCGCCCGCGGGGACGAGGCGCGCCCGGGCCGGTCGGGGCGCGCCCGGGCCGGTCGGGAAGGTGACCCTAAGGGCCTTTTGTCTGCTTCTGTGATAGTTCTGTGGCGTGGTCATCCGCGCGCTCCTGGCAGCCCTCTGCCTGCTCAACGCCGCGCTCGCGGTGCTCGTCGCCGCACCACTGCCCCGCGTCCCCGCCCTCGTGGCCGTCGCCGTCGCGGTCACCTCCTGGAGCCTGGTCCTCGTGCCGCCCGCGCTGCTCGGCCTCGCGGCCGCCGCGTGCGCGGGGCGGCGGAGCCCGTGGTGGGCGGGCGCCGCCGCGCTCACCGCGTTCGCGGCCCTGGTGTACGGGGCGATGCCGTACGCGGCGGCGTACCGCACCGCCGAGCGCCAGGGCGCGACCCTTGACCTCGGCACGTACGTGAGCGGCGGGGTCAACTACGCCAAGACACCCGACCGGGGGCGCGGCATCACCTACACGCGCCCCGGCGGCGAGCGCGTCAAGCTCGACCTGTGGACCCTGCCCGAGCGCCCCGCGGCGCGTCGCCCCGCCGTGGTCTGGGTGCACGGCGGCGGCTGGAACAAGGGTCACCGCAGCCAGTCGCCCCGGTGGAACCGCTGGCTCAACGCGCGCGGCTGGTCGGTCTTCGACATCGACTACCGCCTCGCGCCCCGCGTCACCCAGCTCGACCAGATCCGTGACGTACGGTGCGCGGTGCGCTGGGTGCGGCGGCACGCGCACGCCTACGGCGTGGACCCCGACCGCCTGGTCCTCGCGGGCAGTTCCGCCGGGGGCAATCTGGCGCTCGCGGCGGCCTACGCGCGGGCGCCCTCCTCGCCCGCCCCGGGCGCATGGCGTGCGGCGGGTACGAAGCGTGAGCGTCACGAGCGGTCGGCGTGCGCGATGCGTGACAGCGCCGTGGCCGGAGTGGTCTCCCTGTACGCGCCCACCGACATGCGGCGCCTCATCGAGCGGACCGTGCTGCGCGCCGATCCGCTGATGCCGCGCCTGATGGGCGGCTCGGCGGCCGGGGCGCCCGAGCGCTACCGGCTCGGCTCGCCCGCGCGGCTCGTGCACCGCCGGGTGCCGCCCACGCTGCTCCTGCACGGCGGCGCGGACCGGGCGGTGCCGGTGGCGCAGGCCCGTGACCTGGCACGCCGCCTCGCCGTCGCCGGAGCCTCCGCGCGGTACGTGGAACTGCCGTGGGCGGACCACTGCTTCGACGTCAACTGGGGCGGCTGGGCGAGTCAGGTCGCGCGGGCCGCGCTCGGGCGCTTCCTGGACGGGATCGCGGGGCGGTCAGCGCGCCCGGGCGACCTCACCGGCCGGACGGATGAGCGTCAACTGGCCGGTAATGGGAGATAGTTGAGGGATATAGCGCCGGGAACGCGCTGCGTAAAGCCCCATGGGCCGGGAAATCATCACTTCGAGTGATTCCTTGGCCTAGGGTTGCGGCCAACAACCCACGGTTGCCACGCTGTTGCTGTCTGTCAACCTGATGGGAGTGGCCAGTGACTTTCGGTGAGCAGCCGGCGTATTTGCGCGTCGCGGGTGATCTCCGCAAGAAGATCACCGACGGTTCGCTGCCTCCGCACACCCGGCTCCCCTCGCAGGCCAGGATCCGCGAGGAGTACGGCGTCTCGGACACGGTCGCCCTGGAGGCCCGCAAGGTCCTCATGGCCGAGGGCCTGGTCGAGGGGCGCTCCGGCTCCGGCACGTATGTGCGCGAGCGCCCCGTCCCGCGCCGCATCGCGCGCACCGGATTCCGCGGCCCCGGCACCTCCTCGCCCTTTCGCCAGGAGCAGGCCGCCGACGGCACCCGCGGCACCTGGGAGTCCCGCAGCGAGCAGGCGGAGGCGACCGCCGCCGTCGCCGAGCGGCTCGGCATCCGTGTGGGCGACCGCGTGATGTGCACCAAGTACGTCTTCCGGGACGCGGGCGAGGTGATGATGCTCTCCACCTCCTGGGAGCCGCTCGCCGTCACCGGCCGCACCCCCGTGATGCTCCCGGAGGAGGGCCCCCTCGGGGGCTGCGGCGTCGTCGACCGCATGGCCGCCATCGACGTGGTCGTGGACAACGTGGCCGAGGAGGTCGGCGCCCGCCCCGGCCTCGCCGAGGAACTGCTCGCGCTCGGCGGGGTGCCCGGTCACGTCGTCCTCGTCGTCCAGCGCACGTACTACGCCTCGGGGCGCCCCGTGGAGACCGCCGACATCGTCGTGCCGGCCGACCGGTACCGCGTCGCGTATCACCTGCCCGTGCGCTGACCGTCCGCCCCGCGCGCGGTGCCCGCGCTCCGGCGGGCGCTCGCCGGGGCTGGATTCCGGACGTTCTCGCGGCCCGACTCGCCCTGGCCCGACGCCCGTTGATCGCCCGGTCGACGCGGCGGGTCGCCGCCTGGCCCGTTCCCGTGTGCGTGCCGAGCGTGCCGGTGGGCGGGGCGCACGGTGACGGGGCGCCTGGGTCAACAGGGCGTAAAGGGGGCCGAGTCAGGGCTCGTCGCGGCCGGTTGTGGCCGGCGAAGGGGGCGCATCCGTGAGGGTGCGCCCCCTTCGTGCTGGCCGATTGCGTATCTCTTTGTGCAAAGTCGTATCCGCTGCGTAAAGGTCGGGCGTAAGCTCGGGCATATGCGGAATGCGGTTTCCTTACTGATCGAGGCGTGAGGTGCGCCAGGGGTGGGGAGCGGAGGGACGGCATGAACGACGGGACGGTCATACTTCCCTGGCTCGTGATACGGCAGGACGACAACGGCAACCGCTACCGCGTCGGAAGGTACGCGACCAAGGCCGAGGCGCAGAAGATCGCCGACAGCCTGGACGACCGCGGACACAAGCAGCTCTATTGGATCGAGCGGCTGAACCAGAACGGCGGACGGTGACGTCGCGGGCGTAGGCTCCGGCGCATGACTGAGCGGATCGTGGTGGTCGGCGCCGCCCTGTACGACGGTGAGCGCCGCCTTCTGGCCGCGCGCCGCAGCGCGCCCGAGGAACTGGCCGGGCGCTGGGAGCTGCCCGGCGGCAAGGTCGAACGCGGAGAGCGCGACGAGGACGCGCTGGTGCGCGAGCTGAAGGAGGAGCTGGGCGTCGACGCGGAGGTCGTCGACCGCGTCCCGGGGGAGTACCCGCTCGGACGCGGCTATGTGATGCGGGTGTGGCGGGCCCGCCTCCTCGCGGGCGAGCCGAAGCCGCTCCAGGACCACGACGCGCTGCGCTGGCTGGAGCCCGATGAGCTGTGGGCCGTGGACTGGCTGGCGGCGGACGTGCCGGCCGTCCGGGCGCTCGGCCACGCGGGCCGGGGTGAACGGTAGCTCCGCAGGGGACTCCCCAAGCTCCGCAGGGGACTCCCCAAGCTCCGTAGGGAACTCTCCCCAAGCTCCGTAGGGGACTCCCCACGGCCCGCCCCTGGCTCCCCCGGGCGCGGCCCCGGCGTGGTGGGCGAGGGCCCGGCGCTCCGCTGTGCGGCGCGGGGCGCCAGGGGGCGCGCGAGGTTCGTCAAGGTGAGGTTCTGCTTCTCGTACGCCGTTCGTGCCACAGTGCCACCTTGAACACGGTAATCCCACCGGGATATCGGGTATGTGCCCATTAACCCCATGAAACCGGACATGGATCCGTCGCTCGGCTGGGAAGTGATCGGCGTGCTCGACACCGAAGGCGACTGCGCCGAGTGGGACTTTCCCGCGGACCCGGGCGCCGTCCGTAGGGCCCGCGCCGTCGTCCGCGAGCAGCTGGGCGACTGGGGCCTCGCCCCCCTGGGCGACGTCGCCGTGCTGCTCGTCAGCGAACTGGTGACCAATTCCCTGCGGTATGCGTCGGGCCCCATCGTGGTCCGCCTCGTCCGCCCCAAGGGCCCGCTGGACCCGCTCCTCGTGGAGGTCTCCGACCCCGTGCCCGACCCGCCGCGCGAGCGCGTCGCCGCGCCCGACGACGAGGGCGGCCGGGGGATCCAGCTGGTGGCCAGGTCGTCGAGCCGCTGGGGCACCCGACCGGGACGTACGGGAAGAGCGGGCAAGACGGTGTGGTTCGAGCTGGCGCTGCCCGGTTAGAAGACAGAGAGCGTCGGTACGTACAAGTGCACGGGACAGGCGCAAGGCGGTCACGGGCCAAAAAGCGGTAAGTGCGTGCTGTGATCGTGAACGGCGTGTGGCACGGCCCCGTAGTGCTGGATACTGCGGGCAGCCACATTCGGTGACCGGTGCCGGACGCGGTGAGCTGGAGGGGACGGTTCGCGTGAGCGAGATACCAGCGAAGGCGACGGGTGCGACGCGGCCGACGGCGCGGGCGGGGTGGGCAGCCTCCCCGGCGGCCGGAGACCCGGCCGGCACCGCGGCGTCGAGCGCGGGCGAGGGTGCGCGTACCACCGCAGGTGGCGGCGTGGACCACGGACCCGTCGGCGCGGCGGCCGAGCACGGCCGCGGCCTCGCGGGCGCGAGCGGACCCGAGCGTCCTCACGGCGGAGCGGACAGGCCCCCGGGCGCCGCGGGCGACGTACCCGCGAAGGGCCCGGGCGGCGGCCTGCCGAGGCGGGAGACGGGCGGCGCCGCGCGGCCCGACGACGGCCGTGGCGTAGGGCGCGGCGGGTCCGGGGCGGTAGGTGCCGGTGCGGCGCATGGCGTAGCCGGGGCGCGGGACGCCGTCGACGCGCGTCACCAGGGCGCGGGCCGGCCCCGCCCGCGCGTCGAGGACCAGGCCCTCACCCAGGGCGACATCATCTGGCAGAGCAGCCCGCCGGGCTCCCTCTACGACTACATCAAGGTGGCGTCGTTCTCGATCGGCCCGGACGGGCTCGTCGACCAGTGGAGCGGCCGGGCCGAGCGGCTGTTCGGCGTGCCCGCGCGGGACGCCGTCGGCAAGGACCCCATCGAGGCGTTCGTCCCCCGGGAGCTGCGTCCGCGCGGCCACCGGAAGATGGCCGAGATCCTCGACGGCCGGGAGTGGACGGGGTCGGTCCCCTTTCGTCTGCCCGAGCCGGTCGAGCCCTTCGCCGGGGACGCGGAGCCGCGGCCCGCCTCCGGCGCCCCCGTCCGCGAAGGCGTCGCCGAGGTCTATGTCATGCCCGCCAGGACGGCGGACGGCGAGCGGTCCGCCGTGTGCATCGTCGTCGACGTCCTGGCGCTCCGGCAGATCGAGACCGACCTCGCCGCCTCCCAATCCATTTTCGGCCAATCTCCCTTCGGATTCCTCCTGTTCGGCACGGACCTCAAGGTGCAGCGCGCCAACCGCCGCTTCGCCGCCGTCTTCGGCGGCGCCGTCGACGACCACCGCGGCCGCACCGTCCACGACTACCTGCCGCGCAACGAGGCGGACCGCATGCAGGCCGCCCTGCGCCGCGTCCTGGAGACCGGCGAGGCCGTCACCGACATGCAGATCGTGGGGCCCGCCCCGGGCAGCAGCGAGCGCCGCCACTGGTCCATCAACCTCTACCGCGTGCACAGCGGTTCGGGCCGCCCCATCGGCATCGCGGGCCTCGGCAACGACGTCACCAGCCGCCACGTCGCCGCCCGCGAGGCCGCCCACGCCCGCCGCAACCTCGCCCTCCTGAACGAGGCGGGCACCCGCATCGGCAACTCCCTCGATCTGGAGACCACCGCCCGCGAACTCCTCGACGTCGCCGTCCCCGGCTTCTGCGACCTGGCGTCCGTCGACCTCTACCAAGGCCTCCTCGACGGCGACGAGACACCGCCCGGCCTCGCCGACGGCAGTGCCGAGCTGCGCCGCGTCGCCTTCGCCAGCGCCGTGGCCGACGCGCCCTTCCCTGAGGGCACGGGCCCCATCGACGTCGGCTCCGTGCACCGCTTCCCGTTCACCTCCTCCTGCGCCGACGCGCTGCGCACCGCCCGGGCGCGCCTGATCGCCGCCGGTGACGACTGCGGGCCGACCCGGCTGACCGGCGGCCTCATCCAGTCCACGCTCGCCGTGCCGATGGTCGCCCACGACACCGTGGTGGGCCTCGCCCAGTTCTCCCGTACGAAGGGCAGCGAGCCCTTCGGCGAACGCGACCGGGCGCTCGCCGGTGAGCTGGCCGCGCGCGCCGCCGTCTGCATCGACAACGCCCGCCTCTACCGCCGCGAACACGAGCGCGCCCTGATCCTCCAGCGCTCCCTCCTGCCGCCCGGCGACCCGGAGGCGGCCGGGCTCGACATCGCCTGCCGCTATCTGCCGGGCAACGCGGCCACCGAGGTCGGCGGCGACTGGTTCGACGTCATCGAACTGCCCGGCCACCGCACCGCCCTCGTCGTCGGCGACGTCATGGGCCGCGGTCTGCGCGCCGCCGTCACCATGGGCGAACTGCGCTCCGCCGTACGGACCCTGGCCCTGCTCGACCTGGAACCCGCCGAGGTGCTCTCCGCGCTCGACGAGATCGCCCGCGGCCTCGGCAACCCCTCGGGCCCCCGGCACGCCACCGCGGGGCGCGGCGGCCGCGACGCCGACGACCTCGCCGAGGTGTACCTGGCCACCTGCGTGTACGCCGTGTACGACGCCGTCACCCGCCGCGTCACCATCGCCAACGCGGGCCATCTGCCGCCCGTCCTCGTCGAACCCGACGAGAGCGCGCTCATGCTCGACGTGCCGCCCGGCATGCCGCTCGGCGTCGGCGGCGAACCCTTCGAGGAAGTCGAGGTCGACCTGCCCGAGGGCGCCCTGCTCGCCCTCTACACCGACGGCCTCGTCGAGTCCCGCGACCACCCCCTCGACGAGGGCCTGAACGCGTTCGTCGGCGCCCTCACCGACCCCGGGCAGGCCCTGGAGGACATCTGCGACCACGTCCTCAGCACCCTCGACACCCACCACGGCGAGGACGACATCGCGCTGCTCATGGCACGCGTGCAGGGGCTGCCCGCCGAGCACGTCGGCGACTGGACGCTGCCGCGCGAGCCGCGCTCGGTGGGCCACGCCCGCGAACTGGCGTGCGCGCGCCTGCGGGAGTGGGGCCTCGACGCCCTCGTGGACACCGCCGAACTTCTCGTCAGCGAACTCGTCACCAACGCCCTGCGGTACGGCGAGGGCGAGATCCGGCTCCGGCTGCTCCTCGATCGCACCCTGGTGTGCGAGGTGTGGGACGCGGGCCTGGTGCAGCCGCGCCGCCGCCGCGCCCGCGACACCGACGAGGGCGGGCGCGGGCTCCAGCTCGTCGGCCTGCTGAGCGCGGCCTGGGGCTCGCGGCGCACTCCGCGCGGCAAGACGGTCTGGTTCGAACTGGCGCTGCCGGACGGGGACACTCCGCCGATGGACGCGGCGGAGGCGCTGATGAGCCTGTTCTGAGGGTGGGCCTGTGCTGAGGGTGGGCCTTTCCGGGCGAGCCCTGGCGGGGCCGGGCCGGGGGGCTCCGTGGGCGCGGGCCCGCTTCAGGTGGTGGCCTTGAGTGCCGCGAGCCGGGCCTCGACCTCCGCCTCGTCGCTCAGGCTCTCCAGCTGCTCGAACTGCGCGTCGAGCGTCGACGCGGCCAGCTCCTCCCGGCCGAGCGCCCGCGCCTCCTCCCTGCGCACCTTCTCCTCGAACCGGCTCAGCTCGCTCGTCGGGTCGAGGACATCCAGGCTGCGGGCGGCGTCGGCCATCCGGTTCCGCGCCTGCGCGGCCTTGGCCCGGGCCACCAGCTCGTTCCGCTTCGACTTCAGCTCCGTCAGCTTGATCTTCATCGAGTCGAGGCCCTCCTTGAGCCGCGCGACCACGTCCCTCTGCGCGGCGATCGTCGGCTCGGCCTCCTTGGTCTCCTTCTCCGCGCGCAGCTGCCGCCCCAGGGCGACCTTCGCCAGGCCGTCGAAACGGTCGGCCTCCACGGCGCTCCCCGCCATCCGCAGCGCGTCCGCCTTCCGGCTCGCGGCCAGCGCCTTCGCGCCCCACTCGACGGCCGCCTTCTGGTCCTCGCCGTGGTCCTGCTCCATGAGCCGCAGGTCACCGATGGTGGCCGCGACGGCCTGCTCGGCCTCTTCGATGTTGTCCGTGTACTCGCGGATCAGCTGGTCGAGCATCTTCTGCGGGTCCTCGGCCTGGTCGAGGAGGGCATGCACATTGGCCTTCGCCAGCTGGGTCACACGCCCGAGGATGGTCTGCTTGCTCATGTCGTCGCTCTCCTAGTACGAGGCCTTGGCAGAAGGCTTTGGTACGGGGCCTTGGCAGAAGGCCTTGGTACGGGGCCCGGGCCACGGGGGAGTGGCGCCCGCCCCGCTCAGAACCGTCCGCCGCCCCCCATCCGCCCCCGCGTCCCGCCCCCTCCGAACGCACCGGGGCCGCCGCCCCCGAACCCGCCGCCCCCCGTCCCGCGCCCCAGCCCGCCGAGGACTTCCCCGAGGACGATCCCGCCGAGGACGGCACCGCCCATGCCGCCGCCCCGGCCGCCCGCACCGAAACCCCCGCCGTACGGATTGCCGTACGCGCGGACGTCCCGCTCGGCGAGCGCCTGTGCCTGTCGCGCCAGGGAGTCGGCCCGCTGCGCCTCGGCGAGCGCGGCGGCGGGCTCGGACCGCGGGGCGGCGGGCTCGGGCCCGCCGCGGCCGGGGCCCGTGCCGCGCGGGCCCGGGCCGCCTGCCGCCGCCCGCTCCAGGCGGCGCTCCGCCTCCGCTAGCCGGGTCCTGGCCTCGGGGCCCACCGCGCCCCGGTGCGTCGTCACAAAGTCCTGGGCGGCGGCGACGGCGCTGCGCGCGGTGAGCAGGGCCTGGTCGAGGAGTGCCCGGGCCCGGTCGTCCTCGCTCTCGCGCTGCCGCGCCCCGGCCAGGGCGTGGTCGAGCGCCGCGTCGGCCTCCTCGACGCGGCGCAGCGCGTCGATCGGGTCGTACGCCCCCGCCGACAGCGTGCGCCGCACCTCCGCCACGACGGCCTCGGCCCGCGCGATCCTGCCGCGCAGATCGCCGGTCGGCGTGCCCTCGCCCGCGCCCTCCAGGAGCCCGCGTGCCTCGGCGAGGTCGGCCTCGGTCTCGCTGAGCGCGCCCGGCAACCGCCGGTCGGCCTCGGCGAGTTCACCGGCGAGCCGGGCCACGCCGTCGACGAACGTGCCCGCCTGGTCGACGGCTCCCTCGGCCGCGCGCAGATGCACGGCGGCCGTGCCGTTGTCGGCGGTGCCGACGGCCGCGCGGGCCTGGTGCAGCTGGCTCGCGGCGAACGCGAGCCGGTCCTTGGCCTGCGCCACGCTCCCGACGACCGCCTCGGTCGCCGTCGGCGCATACGCCGAGCGCAGCTCCTTCAACGTCGACTCCGCCTCCATGGCGCGCGCGTCGACCTGCCGGAGCATCGCCTCGGTGTGCTCCAGGGCGCTCGGCGCGGTGCGCTCAAGGGACCGCAGCTCGTCGAACGCGGCGGCCTCCGCGTCCAGCCGCCGCCCCGCCTCGGTGCACCGCGCCACGATCTCGTCGAGCATCCGCCGCCGGGTCGCCTCGTCCTCGGCAGCGGCGTCGTCGAGCCGCTGCCGCAGCCGGAACGCCGCCATCAGCTCCGCGCGCGCATACGCCACGGCCTCCGTGAAAGGCCGCGCCGCCTCCTCGCCGAACTGCGCGGTCGCGAAGCCCAGTTCCTCGGCGCTGGTGCGCACCGCGTCATCGGTCTCTACGAGCAGCCGCCCGGCCCGGGCGTCCAGCTCGGGCAGCGGGGTGAGCCGCTGCCCCTCGCCCCGGCCGCCGGGCGTCGTCCGCGTGCTGAAGCGCCGCTCGCGCCGCCGGTACGCGACCGCCGCGAAGGCCGCCGCCACGCCGACCGCGACCACGGGCAGCACCAGGTCGCCCGCCACCCCGTCATCAGCGCCGCTCCCGCCGCCCGGGTCCGCCTCACCCGGAGTGATCGCGGGCCGGGGCACGGGCTCCCCGGCGAGCACGGCCCCGTACCCGCGTGCCGCGCCGATCGCCGCGCCCGCCCAGTCGTGCTGCCGCAGGGCGGGCTCGACGGCGGTCGTGGCGACGTCCCTGAGCTGTGCCTCGCCGAGCCGGGAGCCCTGCTCGGCCGAGTACGCGTACTGCCGGTCGTGGGTGGCCACGGCGAGGAGCACGTCGTCCGTCCCGAGGCCGTTGCGCTCGGCCGTGGCGTGTGCCCAGTCGCGCGCGGGACGTCCGGAGAAGTCCCGGACGTAGGCCACGAAGAGCTGGATCTTCCGGTCGTCGTAGAGCTGGTCGAGCGCGTCGGCCACGGCGGCTCGTCTGTCCCCGAGCGCCCCCGTCCTGTCGGTGATCTGGCCGTCGCGGTCCAGGCGCACGGGGTCGTCGGCGGGCGCGGCCCGCACACCGGGCGCGTCGGCCCCGGCAGGCGTCGCGTGCGCCGAGGTGACGGCTCCTGGCAGTCCGCAGCAGGCGAGGAGCACGGCCGCCGCGGCCCGCGTGGCGGTGCGTGCCCACGCGGACGGCGTGGACGGCACGGCGGGCGCGGGCAACGCGGAGCGCCGGGACGACGGGAACGACGTCACATCTGGCAGCGTAGGGCGGTCTCCGGGGCCTCGCGACCGGGGGCCGGAGGCCTCTCGTACGGTGGGGGTGATCGGGCTGAGGGGAGGCCGGCGGTGGACGGGGTCTGGGCGGGTGTGCGGGAGCGGGTGCTCGCGGTGCGGGAGGCGCCGCACTGGCGTGAGGTGTTCGGCGCGGACTGGCTCGGCGAGTACGGCCATGGCTTCCTCCTGGAGCCGGCCCTCACGGAGCCCGAGGTGCGGGCCGTCGAGCGCCACCTGGGTGTGGAACTCCCCGGTGAGTACCGCTCGTTCCTCCGCCGGGTCGGCGCGGGCGGCGCTGGCCCGGACTACGGCCTCTTCACCCGCCGGCCGCCCGCCCCGGACGACGAGCCGGACTCCGGGGCCTGCGCGCTGCCGTTCCGCCCCGAGGGCACCGATGAGCTGGCCGGCCATGAGGCCGAGCAGCCAAGCGCGGACGACTACGCCGACGACGAGGCCCTGCGCCGTGACTACGCGGCCTGGGAGGCGCGGTACGACTCGCTCCACGACTCCCTGACCGACGGCACCCTCCACCTGGGCCACCAGGGCTGCGGCTACTACACCCTCCTCGCCGTGACGGGACCGGAGCGCGGCACCCTGTGGGACGACGTGCGGGCCGTCGGCGAGGGCGTGCAGCCCGTGACGCGGCAGGACACGCCCCGGGTCACCTTCGCCCAGTGGTACCTGTCGTGGCTGGAGCACGCGGAGCGGACGGCGGCCGAGGGCCGTCCCCGGCTCTACGGGACCTAGCTCGCCCGGCCTTGCGGGACGCTGCCTGCCCGGCTCTACGGGACGTACCTCACCTCCGGGAAGCGGGGCGACGGGCCGTCCAGAAGGTGGTCGTCGCGGTCGCGCAGCCAGCGGTCGAAGAACGACGCCACATAGGCGCGCTGGGCGGCGACGGCCCGCTTCGGGTCGGCGGTGCCTATGTGCTTCTCGATGGTTTCTCGGGAGGCGCCGGTCTGCGGCAGGACGGCTGCCAGGTCGGTGTACGTCTGGTGCCGGGCGCCGCGGAGGGTGAAGTCCCGCTTCCAGCCCGGGGTGTGGGACCAGAAGGCGCGCCATGAGGGCTCGGTGGTGTGGTCGCTGCCGTCGCGGCCCATGAGGAGCAGCGGGCGGTCGACGCCGTGCCGGGCGACCGGGGTGAGGCGTGTGCCCTGCGGTTCGCCGTTCAGCTCCAGGGTGCCGTCCAGATTGACGGCGGCCTTGACGCGCTTGTCCTCGTACATCGTCTCGGCGGCGGCGACTCCTCCGGCGGACTGGCCGACCATGCCCACGCTGCCGCGGTCGACCACTCGGGACAGGCCGTGCGGCAGGTCGCCGAGCCGGTCGAGGACGAACTTGTCGTCGGCCACGCGGGTGTCCAGGACCTTCTTCAGGAGCCGGGAGAGGGACCGGTCGTCCGTGACCTCGGCGAGCGCGTCCCGCAGGGGCTTGTCGCCCTTGACCGAGCCGTCGGGGAACTGCACGCCCGGCGCCTCATAGGTGTGGTCGACGGTGATGACCACATAGCCGCGGCTGGCCATTTCCTCGACCAGGGAGGTGCCCCAGGTCCGCGGGTCGTTGGCCCCCGCCGCATACAGCAGCACCGGGCGCCGGCCGCCCCGGGTGTCGACCGGGGCGGCCTGGTGCGCGTGGGTGCGCATGCCCGCCCAGTCGACGGCGCCCTTCGCTATGCCGTGCGGCGCGGCGGCGTCCCACCGCTCGGCCGCGCCCGGTGCCATGTACGGCGCGGGGCGTGAGGTGCCACCTGCCTTCCGGGCCGGATACCAGACGCTCACCATCAGCTCCCGATACGGCTGTGAGGTGACCCAGGGGTCGTGCCGGGAGTGGTCGACGAGGCGGGACGTCACCGTGCCGACGGGGTGGGGGCCGGTCGGGGCGGGCAGGACAGGGCGCACCCCGTCCTCGGGATTCTCGGGCTGCGCGCGCACCGTGTCCTGCGGCCGCGCGGAGGCAGGGGCGGTGGCCCCGGCCCCCAGCGTCACCGCCGCCGCGAGCCCCGCCGCCACCAGCACCTTCATCGAGCGCGAACTCCGCGCCGTACGCATGTCCATGCCTCCATGCTGGCCGCGTGCCCGCGTCGAAACCATGGGGGTGATCACGAGACTTGTCTGGGGGTTTACCCCCACAGCCACCCCCCACAGCCACCCCCCACAGCCACCCCCCACGGCCACCCTCCGCGGCGGGCCCGCGCGCGGCTGCGGCGGAGGCTGACAGCCCGCGGACAACCCGCGGACAGCCCACCCGTCGCCCCACCCCGCGCGCGGGCTACTGCCCGCGCCGCCGGATCTTGTTCCCCAGCCAGACCAGCGGATCGTACTTGCGGTCGACCGCCCGCTCCTTCAGGGGGATCAGCGCGTTGTCCGTGATGTGGATGCCCTCGGGGCACACCTCCGTACAGCACTTGGTGATGTTGCAGTAGCCGAGTCCGTGCTCGTCCTGCGCGGTCGCCTTGCGGTCGAGGCCGGTGTCCGCCGCCGCGTCCAGCGGGTGCATGTCCAGCTCGGCGACCCGCATCAGGAAGCGCGGCCCTGCGAACGCCGCCTTGTTCTCCTCGTGGTCACGCACCACGTGGCAGGTGTCCTGGCACAGGAAGCACTCGATGCACTTGCGGAACTCCTGGGAGCGGTCCACGTCCTCCTGCATCATGCGGTACTCGCCGGGGCCCACGCCGGACGGCGGCACGAAGGAGGGCACCTCCCGCGCCTTGGTGTAGTTGAAGCCGACGTCGGTCACCAGGTCGCGGACGACGGGGAACGCCCGCAGCGGCGTGACGGTGATGGTCTCCTCGCGCGTGAACACCGACATGCGGGTCATGCACATCAGGCGCGGCCTGCCGTTGATCTCCGCCGAGCAGGAACCGCACTTGCCCGCCTTGCAGTTCCAGCGCACCGCGAGGTCCGGCGCCTGGGTGGCCTGGAGGCGGTGGATGATGTCGAGGACCACCTCGCCCTCGTTGACCTCGACCGTGAAGTCCTCCAGGCCGCCCCCGCCGGTGTCGCCGCGCCAGACCCGGAAACGCGCGTCGTACGCCGTGGACGATGCAGCTGTGCTCACTCGTAGAGCTCCTCTTCGGCCAGGTACTTGACCAGCTCCTCCTTGTCGAAGAGAGCGAGCAGGTCCGGGCGGACGGGATCGGTTGTGACGCGCGCGAGGTCGATCTGGCCGCGCACCGGGTCCGTGGCCGCGAGGCCTCCGGTCGGGTCGGTGAGGCGGCACAGCAGGTTCACGCGGCGCCACTCGCGGCTCATCCCGGGGTGGTCGTCGCGGGTGTGCCCGCCGCGGCTCTCGGTGCGCTCCAGGGCCGCGCGCGCCACGCACTCGCTGACGAGCAGCATGTTCCTGAGGTCGAGCGCCAGGTGCCAGCCCGGGTTGAACTGCCGGTGCCCCTCGACCCCGGCACGCCGCGCCCGCACCCGCAGCTCGGCGAGCTTCTCCAGGGCCCGCTCCATCTCGCCTTCCCGGCGGATGATGCCGACCAGGTCGTTCATGGTCTGCTGGAGTTCCTGGTGGAGTGTGTACGGGTTCTCCGGAGGCGCCCCGTCCGACGGGCCCTCCGCACTGAACGGACGCAGTGCTTCCGCCGCCGCGGTGTCCAGCTGCGGCTCGTCCACCAGAGGGCGCACGGCCAGCCCGGCGGCGTAGCGCGCCGCGTGGAGACCGGCGCGGCGGCCGAAGACGAGCAGGTCGGACAGGGAGTTGCCGCCGAGCCGGTTGGAGCCGTGCATGCCGCCCGCGACCTCACCTGCCGCGAACAGGCCCGGCACGCCGTGGGCCGCCGCCGTGTCGGACTCGACCGCGACGCCGCCCATCACGTAGTGGCAGGTGGGGCCGACCTCCATGGCCTCGGCGGTGATGTCGACGTCCGCCAGCTCCTTGAACTGGTGGTACATCGACGGCAGGCGGCGCCGGATCACCTCGGCGGGCATCCGCGTCGACACGTCGAGGAACACCCCGCCGTGCGGTGAGCCGCGCCCGGCCTTCACCTCGGAGTTGATGGCCCGTGCCACCTCGTCCCGTGGCAGCAGCTCGGGTGGCCTGCGGTTGTGGTCCGGGTCCTCGTACCAGCGGTCGCCCTCTTCCTCCGACTCCGCGTACTTCTCCTTGAAGACGTCGGGGATGTAGTCGAACATGAAGCGCTTGCCGTCGGAGTTCCGCAGTACGCCGCCGTCGCCGCGCACGGACTCGGTGACGAGGATTCCTTTCACCGACGGCGGCCACACCATTCCCGTCGGGTGGAACTGTACGAATTCCATGTTCAGCAGCGGCGCGCCCGCGAGCAGCGCGAGCGCGTGCCCGTCGCCGGTGTACTCCCAGGAATTCGACGTCACTTTGAAGGACTTGCCGATGCCGCCGGTGGCGAGCACGACGCTGGGCGCCTCGATGACGAAGAACCGTCCGCTCTCCCGCTCGTAGCAGAAGGCGCCGCTGACCCGCTCGCCCTCCTTGAGTACGCGCGTGACCGTGCACTCCTGGAAGACCTTCAACCGGGCTTCGTAGTCCCCGAATTCTTTCTTGTCCTCCTGCTGGAGGGCCACGATCTTCTGCTGGAGGGTACGGATCAGTTCGAGTCCCGTACGGTCGCCTACGTGGGCGAGCCGGGGATATTCGTGGCCGCCGAAGTTGCGCTGCGAGATCCGGCCGTCCTTGGTGCGGTCGAAGAGCGCGCCCCAGGTCTCCAGTTCCCACACCCGGTCGGGTGCTTCGCGCGCGTGCAGTTCCGCCATCCGCCACTGGTTGAGGAACTTTCCGCCGCGCAGGGTGTCACGGAAGTGCACCTGCCAGTTGTCGCCGGAGTTCACGTTCGCCATGGCCGCGGCGATGCCGCCCTCGGCCATCACCGTGTGCGCCTTGCCGAACAGCGACTTGCAGATCACGGCCGTGCGCGCGCCCTGTTCGCGTGCCTCGATCGCGGCCCTGAGGCCCGCCCCGCCGGCCCCCACGACGACGACATCCCACTGCTGCCGCTCCACTTGAGACATTCAGAACGCCCCTATTTCGTCTTTCATCCATCGTCCGTCGTCGTCAGAAGAGTGCCGGGTCGTCGAATGCGCCGGAGGCGATCAGATACACGTAGAAGTCGGCGAGCGCGACACTGATCAACGATGCCCAGGCGAGCAGCATGTGACGGCCGTTCAGCCAGCCCACCGACTGCCACATCCGATAGCGCACCGGGTGCTGGGAGAAGTGCTTGAGCTTGCCGCCGACGATGTGCCGGCATGAGTGGCAGGAGAGCGTGTACGCCCAGATCAGCACGATGTTCACCAGGAACACGAGCGTGCCGAGGCCCATGTGGCCCCACTCGTAGTGCTCGTTGCGGAAGGCGAGCACGGTGTCGTACGTGAGGATTCCCGCGACCGGCACGGCGGCGTAGAAGAAGTACCGGTGGATGTTCTGGAGGATCAGCGGGAAACGCGTCTCGCCCGTGTACTTGCCGTGTGGCTCGGCGACCGCGCAGGCGGGCGGGGACGCCCAGAATCCGCGGTAGTAGGCCTTGCGGTAGTAGTAGCAGGTGAGCCGGAAGCCGAGCGGGAAGATGAGGATGAGCAGGGCGGGGGAGAGGCCCCACCAGCTGCCGAAGATCTCCCAGTTCGGGCCGTTCTTCATCGGCTCGCAATTGTCCGCGACGCACGGCGAGTAGAACGGCGAGACGTACGGCGCCTCGTAGTAGTCGGAATTGGCGAACGCCCGCCACGTCGAGTACACGACGAAGGCGAACAGTCCGGCGGCGGTCGCGGCGGGCTGGAGCCACCAGCGGTCCGTCCGCAGATGGGCAGCGGCGATCGCGGCGCGCGTGCCGTGCCGTACGCCGCCGGGGGCCGTGCCCTTGTTGAGATGGGGTTCGGTGCCAGTTGCCAACGAGGCTCCACTCCTTCGTCGACGGGTGGGTTACGACGGGCGCGGGCCCGGGGGCCGGGTGGGCTGGGCCGGGCGGGCCGGGGCCGGGCTAGGGCGCGCGGCGGTGGCGGGCGCCCAGGCCCTCGTCGTCCGAGTCCGTCCACAGGGAGGTGTCGTACGGGGTGTCCGGCACGGGCACCATCGCGGGCCGTGCGGGGGGCGGGGGCGCCTGGGCCGGGCGCGTGGGCGGGGAGTCGGGTGCCACGGCCGCGCGCAGCAGCGCGACGCTCTCGCGCAGGTGGTCGGTGTCCATGCGGACCCGGCGGAAGTCGACGCCCGCCGCTTCCGCCTCGGCCTGCCGCTCGATGCGGCCCACGGTGCGGACGAGGTCGTCGACACAGCGCTGAATAGCCGTCAGGTCGTCTTGCAGAGCCATGACTTGCCCTCGCTTCAAGGGGTGCGGTCGTAAACGCTCATGCGCCTGCGAGTGTCGCGCCTCACATCCCGGCTTGGGAAGGGATCTGTCGCGATTGGGTCCGGGAAGGGGGTGGGGTTGGCGCGTGTCCGCCGGAGCGCGCCCCGGCGTCCCCGGTGGGGCCGCGCTCCGGCTCTCCCTTCGCCGGGGTCCGGCTGGTGTCTTCCTCCCGCCCACCCGCCCCTCCATCGACCTCCGGCCTCGTCCTCGCTCGCCGGACGGGTTTGTTTCTCCCACCCGCCCGCCCTTTCTTCGCGCTGGCGCGCTCGTCCTCGCTCGCCGGACGGGTTTGTTTCTCCCATCCACCTGCCCCTTCTGCGCGCTGCCGTGCTTGTCCTCAAGCGCCGGACGGGCTTGATTTCCCCCGCCCGCCTTTTCTTCGCGCTGGCGCGCTCGTCCTCGCTCGCCGGACGGGTTTGTTTCTCCCATCCACCTGCCCCTTCTGCGCGCTGCCGCGCTTGTCCTCAAGCGCCGGACGGGCTGAGGGTCTGGGCTGGTCCCGTCGTTCGTGGGGCTGGGGCGTCGGTGGCTGGGATCTAGGTCGGCCTCGTCGTTCGTGGCGTCGGGTCGATGACGGGTTTGATCGTGAGACGGCACGCGCCTCTGTCGCTTTCTGCCGCTCGTCCGTTTCTTCTTCCGGCCCGCAGCCCCGGACGGGCTGAGGGTCTGGGCTGGTCCCGTCATTCGTAGGGCTGGGTCGATGGAGGGTTTGATCGTGCGGCGGCACGCGTCTCCTGTCGTTCGCTGCAAGCGCGCGCGGCCGCCGCAAGAAGAGGCAGAGCGTCGGACGGGCCGGGGATCTCGGTCGGCCCCGTTGTCCGTGGGGCTGGGGCGTCGGCGGGCTTCGTCGGGAAGCGGGGCCTTCTCTGCCGGCAAGGCGCACAGGGGGGCGAGGGCGTTGCGCCGCATGGGTGGGTTCTGGGGGGAGGGTCGTCGTGTCGCGGGTCCCGCCGCGCCCCGTCGCGTTCAGTGGGGGTGATACATGTGATCAACTCCATATTCCGCCCGAAATGCCGCATATCGCACATCCCTGGAAACGTCGCCGCGAACGGCATCGCGAGCCCCGGAGGTACCCCTCATGTCCCACGACCGCGCCAGGCCGCCGCGACCGGTCCGTCCGAAGGCCACGGTCCGATCCGCCGTGTTCCTCGCCGCCGGAGTCCTCGCGCTGCCCGCCCTCACGGGGTGCGGCGCGGACGACGAGACGAGCACCCCGGCGGCCGCGCAGGACATCGCGCCCGCCGCCCGGGGCCTGGTGGCCGACGGGGGCACCGTGAAGTGGGCCGTCGACGCGCTGCCGGAGACCTTCAACACCTTCCAGTCGGACGCCGACGAGGCCACGTCCCGGGTGGCGAGCGCCGTCCTGCCCTCCCTGTACCGCCTCGACGCGCAGGGCCGCGTGCAGCCCAACCCGGACTACCTGGAGACCGCGAAGGTCGTCGAGCGCGAGCCCCAGCAGGTCGTGCTCTACAAGCTGAACCAGCAGGCCGTGTGGAGCGACGGCCGGGAGATCGGCGCGGACGACTTCGCCGCCCAGTGGCGGGCCCTGTCCGGCAAGGACAGCGCGTACTGGACGGCCCGCAACGCGGGCTACGACCGCATCGAGAAGATCGAGCGCGGCGCCAACAACCTGGAGGTGCGCGTCACCTTCGCGCAGCCGTACGCGGACTGGCGCTCGCTGTTCTCGCCGCTGTACCCGAAGGAGGTCATGGGCACCCCCGACTCCTTCAACGACGGCGCGCGCACCAAGCTGAAGGTCACCGCGGGCCCCTTCGCCCTCAAGGACGTCGACCGGGAAGCCGGCGAGGTCACGCTCCGGCGCAGCCCCCGCTGGTGGGGCAGGCCCACCAAGCTCGACTCCCTCGTCCTGCGCGAGGTACCGCGCGAGCGCCGTGCCGCCGCGCTGGCCGCGGGCAAGGTCGACCTGGCCGACGTGGACGCCGACGAGGCCGCCCGGATCGCCCTGGCCGCCCGCGACAAGGGCTCCCGCGGCCCGCTCGCCCACGGCCCCGGCGCCCGGCGCAGCCCCGCGGACGCCCTGCTCTCCTGGGCCCTCGCCCACGGCACGGACGAGGAGGCCGCCGCGGTCGAGCAGGAGGCCCGCGAGCGCACGGGCCGGGCCGTCGCGCGCTACGCCGACGAGCAGGCGGGCCTGCGCGGCTACACCGTCCGCAAGTCCCTGGAGCCCGCCTACACCCAGCTCGCCCTCAACGGCGCCGAGGGCCCGCTCGCCGACGACCGGGTCCGCCGCGCGGTCGCCCGCGCCCTGAACCGCGGCGAGCTGGCCGAAACGGTTCTGAAGCCCCTCGGCCTGCCCGCGCGCCCGGTCGGCAGCCACCTGGCCCTGGCCGGACAGGACGCGTACGCGGACAACAGCGGGGCGCTCGGCGACCAGGACACCGCCGAGGCGCGGGCGCTGCTCGCCGACGCGGGCTGGACGCCCGGCGGCCCGCTCAAGGAGAAGTACGAGAAGGAGAAGAAGTACGAGAAGGAGGAGAAGGAGAAGACGGCCGGGGGCGAGGCCGACGGCGGCACGGACGCCGATGACGCCGAAGGCGCCGGGGACGGCGGCGACACCTACATCGTCGGCGAGGACGACCAGAAGCCCGGCGACACCGGCACCTCGGTCCTCGCGCCGGCCCCCGCGGCCGCGTTCCAGCAGGCCGTCCTGGTCCGCCAGGCCGACGCCCTCACCGCGCCCCGCGACGCCGACAAGGAGCAGCGCAAGGACCCGGGCGGCCCGGCCAGGAAGCATGCGCGCAAGCACGCCGAGAAGCACGCCAAGGGCGGCGCCCCGGGCGCCTACGCCCCCAGGGGCACCGCCGCCCCGAAGGCGGGCAAGGGAGCGGGCGGGCCGCTCGCCAAGGACGGCAAGCCGCTCACACTCCGCTTCGTGCTGCCGTCCGGCGACGGCTCGCAGGCGCTGCGCGGCGTCGCCGACCGCATCTCCCGGATGCTGGAGCGTATCGGCGTCCGTACGGAGATCGCGAAGGTCGCGGACGAGAGCTACTTCAAGGACCACATCGCGTCCGGCCAGTACGACCTGGCCCTGTACTCCTGGCCCGCGTCCGCCTTCCCGGCCACCGACGCCCGGCCGATCTTCGCCAAGCCGGTGCCCGCCGCGGACGGCTCCCTCAACGTCGAACAGAACTACACCCGCGTCGGCACCGACCACATCGACCAGCTCTTCGAGCAGGCACTCGCCGAGCTGGACGAGGGCGAGATGCGCTCCCTGGTGAAGAAGGCCGACGCCCGCATCTGGGCGGCCGCGGGCTCCATCCCCCTCTACCAGCGCCCCCAGCTGGTCGCGGCCCGGCCGAACCTCGCCAACGCCGGAGCCTTCGGCTTCGCGACCCCGCTGTACGAGGACATGGGCTACCTGAAGCCCGGTGCCAAGCCCGGCAAGGGCCCCTCCGAGGGGTGAGGCAGGGCCCCCGCCGGGCCGGTTCCGGCGAAGGCCCGTAGAATGGGGTAAGGCCGTGGCGTGTGTCTGCCCGGCAGGGCGCGCGTACCAAAAGAGAAAAGTACGCGCAGCCTTCCACTCTTCCCGGGAGAAGCGCACCTCGCATGCCCACGCGCCACGACATTCGTAACGTCGCCATCGTCGCCCACGTCGACCACGGCAAGACGACCATCGTCGACGCCATGCTCAAGCAGGCGGGCGCCTTTGCCGCGCACGCCGCAGAGTCCCTCGACGACCGCATGATGGACAGCAACGACCTGGAGCGTGAGAAGGGCATCACGATCCTGGCCAAGAACACGGCGGTCAAGTACCACCCGAAGGACGGTGGCGACCCGATCACGATCAACATCATCGACACCCCCGGCCACGCCGACTTCGGTGGCGAGGTCGAGCGCGGTCTGTCGATGGTGGACGCGGTCGTCCTTCTGGTCGACGCCTCCGAGGGTCCGCTGCCGCAGACCCGCTTCGTGCTCCGCAAGGCCCTCCAGCAGCGCCTGCCCGTCATCCTGTGCATCAACAAGACGGACCGCCCGGACTCCCGCATCGACGAGGTCGTCAACGAGACGTACGACCTCTTCCTCGACCTGGACGCCGACGAGGACCAGATCGAGTTCCCGATCGTGTACGCCTGCGGCCGTGACGGCGTGGCCTCGCTGACCAAGCCCGAGGACGGCACGGTGCCGGCGGACAGCACCAACCTGGAGCCGTTCTTCTCGACGCTCCTGGAGCACGTCCCGGCCCCCGAGTACGACGAGTCGGCCCCGCTCCAGGCCCACGTCACCAACCTGGACGCGGACAACTTCCTCGGCCGCATCGCGCTGCTCCGCGTGGAGCAGGGCGAGCTGCGCAAGGGCCAGACCGTCGCCTGGATCAAGCGCGACGGCTCGATCTCCAACGTGCGCATCACCGAGCTGATGATGACCGAGGCCCTCACCCGTAAGCCCGCGGAGAAGGCCGGTCCCGGTGACATCTGCGCCGTCGCGGGCATCCCCGACATCATGATCGGTGAGACCCTCGCGGACCCGGAGAACCCGATCGCGCTCCCGCTGATCACGGTCGACGAGCCCGCGATCTCCATGACGATCGGTACGAACACCTCGCCGCTGGTCGGCCGCGGCGGCACCGGCAAGGGCGCGGACGCCAAGTCCGCCGTCAAGGACCGCAAGGTCACCGCCCGCCAGGTCAAGGACCGCCTGGACCGCGAGCTGATCGGTAACGTCTCGCTGCGTGTCCTGGAGACGGGACGCCCGGACGCCTGGGAGGTGCAGGGCCGCGGTGAGCTTGCGCTCGCCATCCTGGTCGAGCAGATGCGCCGCGAGGGCTTCGAGCTGACCATCGGCAAGCCCCAGGTGGTCACCCAGGAGATCGACGGCAAGACGCACGAGCCGGTCGAGCGCATGACCATCGACGTGCCCGAGGAGCACATGGGCGCCGTCACGCAGCTCATGGGCGTCCGCAAGGGCCGCATGGACAACATGTCCAACCACGGCTCCGGCTGGGTGCGCATGGAGTTCGTCGTCCCGTCCCGCGGCCTCATCGGCTTCCGTACGGAGTTCCTGACGAACACCCGTGGTACGGGCATCGCGCACTCCATCCACGAGGGCCACGAGCCGTGGTTCGGCCAGCTCCAGACCCGTAACAACGGTTCGCTGGTCGCCGACCGCGCGGGCGCGGTGACGCCGTTCGCGATGATCAACCTCCAGGAGCGCGGTGTGCTCTTCGTGGAGCCCGGCACCGAGGTGTACGAGGGCATGATCGTCGGTGAGAACTCGCGCTCCGACGACATGGACGTGAACATCACCAAGGAGAAGAAGCTCACCAACATGCGTGCGGCTTCCGCGGACAACACCGAGAACGTGGTGCCGCCGCGCAAGCTCTCCCTGGAGCAGTCCCTGGAGTTCTGCCGCGACGACGAGTGCGTCGAGGTCACCCCGGAGGCGGTCCGCATCCGCAAGGTGAACCTGGACCAGCGTGAGCGCGCCCGTGCGGCGTCGCGCGCCAAGCACGGCTGAGCCACGCAGGCGTGGCCTAGCCTCTTCGGTTGTCTTTCATCTGCGGCTCTGCCGTGGCTGGTCGCGCAGTTCCCCGCGCCCCTTCAGGGCGTTCGGCGCTGAGGCCGGTTTCCCCCGCACGGGTGCGTGTGGGGGAAACCGGCCTCCCGCGCGTTCGGGGGCGGTCGACGGACCTCGGCAACCGGTTTTTGCCCACGATCTGTCCGCTATACGGACTCTCTTGACCGTTAGATGGGTAACACGTCCGTTTCGCAACCATCTATCTGGGATCGGTTTGTCCGGATTTTGGAAGTTGTCCAGGCCAGGTGTGATTGAACCGAGACCAAAAGGGTGTGGTCGGGCCGTACCTCATGGCTAATAGTTGACCGCGTATAGCTCGGGTCAATGGGTCACGCGCTGTGGGGAGCGCCGACTCACGAGCACACTGGGGTACTCGATCTTCGCCGGCAGGGGTGTCGGTGCTGCTTCACGTACCCCCTCTTGTAGTGAACAAGTGGACTCATGAGGAGGAACCCCATGCGTGGTGCCAGGAGCGCCAAGTGGGTTGGGGGCGCGATTGCGATCGCCCTTGCCGCGACGGCCTGTGGTGGCGGCGACAGCGGCAGTGACGACAAGAACCGGGCGATCGACAAGAACGGCACCTTCGTCTACGCGAGTGGCGAGCCGCAGAACCCGCTTCAGCCGGCGAACACCAAGGAGGCGTACGGAAGCGACGTCATCCACACGCTGTTCACCGGTCTCGTCGACTACACGCCGGGCACCGGCAAGCTGGTCAACATGAACGCGGAGTCGGTGACGCCGTCCAAGGACAACAAGACCTGGACGGTGAAGCTCAAGCCGGGGTGGAAGTTCCACAACGGCGAGGCGGTCACCGCGAAGTCGTACGTCGACGCCTGGAACTGGGCGGCCCACACGCCGAACAACCAGACCAACAGCTCTTGGTTCGCGGACATCGCGGGTTACGCCGACGTCCACCCCGAGAAGGGCAAGCCGAAGACCGACAAGATGTCGGGTCTGAAGGTCAAGGGCGAGAACGAGTTCACGATCACGCTGACCACGGGCATCCCGTACTACGCGTACAAGCTGGGCTACGAGGTCTTCTCCCCGCTGCCCTCGGGCTTCTTCAAGGACCCGAAGGGCTACGGCGAGAAGCCGGTCGGCAACGGCCCCTACAAGTTCGCCAGCTGGGACCACAAGAAGTCCATCAAGGTCACCCGCTACGACGGCTACCAGGGCCCGAACAAGGCCAAGAACGGTGGCGTCACCTTCAAGAACTACGCCTCCCCCGAGGGCGCGTACAAGGACCTGGTGTCGAACAACGTCGACTCCATGAACCAGGTTCCCGAGGGCGAGCTGGCCAACTATCAGGAAGACCTGGGTGATCGCGCGATCAACCAGGACTACTCGATGATCCAGACGATCGCGTTCGCCCGCTACACCAAGCAGTGGAAGAACATCGACGTCAAGGTCCTCCAGGGCCTGTCGATGGCGATCGACCGCGACACCATCATCAAGACGGTCCTCAACAACACGCGTGAGGCCGCCACCGGATGGGTCGCCAAGGAGGTCATCGGCTACAAGGCCGGTGCCTGTGGCGAGTACTGCAAGTACGACGCCAAGAAGGCCAAGGACCTGATCAAGGCCGGCGGCGGCGTGCCGGGCAACAAGGTCTCGATCCAGTACAACGCCGACCAGCCGCACAAGGGCTGGGTCACCGCCGTCTGCAACAGCATCAAGCAGGCGACCGGCGTGAACTGCGTCGGCGACCCGAAGACCGACTTCCAGGCCGACACGCAGACGCGTGACGCCAAGAAGGTCAAGTCGATGTACCGCTCCGGCTGGGTCCTCGACTACCCGTTCAACGGCAACTTCCTGCGCGACCTCTACGGCACCGGCGTCGGCGGCAACCAGAGCGGCTTCTCGAACAAGGAGTTCGACAAGCTGACCGCGAAGGCCGACAAGGCCCCGACGACCGAGAAGTCCGCCGAGCTGTACAACGAGGCCGAGCGCAGCCTGCAGAACAGCTTCCCCTCCATCCCGCTCTGGTACGGCAAGCTCCAGACCGGCGCCTCCAACAATGTCACCGGCGTGAAGTTCGACCAGCAAGCAGCCCCGATCTTCACTGAAGTCCAGGTGTACAAGAAGTAGTTCGCGAGGGCTTTGCCCGTGGTGCCGACCGGTGATCCCGGCCGGCGCCACGGGCGGCTTCGCACAGGACGGAGGCTTCCATGGGGCGCTACGTCGCGCGGCGACTGCTCCAGATGATCCCGGTCTTCATCGGGACCACTCTTCTCATTTTCTTGATGGTCAATGTTCTGCCCGGCGACCCCGTACGGGCGCTGTGGGGGGACAAGCCGCCGGACCCGGCGCAGATGGAGGCCATTCGCCACCAGCGCGGTCTCGACCTCCCGCTCTGGCAGCAGTATCTGCACTACATGAAGAACCTGGCCGTCGGTGACCTGGGCACCAACATCGGTGGCCGGCCGGTCGGCGACATCCTCAGCCAGGCGTTCCCCGTCACCGTGCGGCTCACCCTGCTCGCCTTCGGCATCGAGATGATCCTCGGCATCGCCCTCGGCATGCTCGCCGGCGTGCGCCGCGGCCGCGTCGTGGACAACCTGATCCTGGTCTTCACGCTGCTGGTCATCTCGGTCCCGGTGTTCGTGCTCGGCTACATCGTCCAGACGGTGTTCGGACTCCAGCTCAAATGGACCGAGCCAACGGTCCAGGACGCCACGGACATCACGCAGTTGATCCTCCCGGCGATCGTGCTCGGCTCGCTCTCCCTCGCGTACGTCGCGCGTCTGACGCGTACGAGCATCGCGGAGAACCTGCGCGCCGACTACATCCGTACCGCCGTCGCCAAGGGCCTGCCCAAGAGCCGGATCATGACGCGCCACCTGCTGCGCAACTCGCTGATCCCGGTGGTGACCTTCCTCGGCACCGACATCGGCACCCTGATGGGTGGCGCGGTCGTCACGGAGGGCATTTTCAACGTGCCGGGCGTCGGCAACACTCTGTTCGACGGTCTCGCACGCCGTGAGGGCCAGGTCATCGTCGGCACGGTGACCATCCTGGTGCTCGTCTACCTGGCCGCGAGCCTGATCGTTGACCTGCTCTACGCGGTCCTGGACCCGAGGATCCGTTATGCCTGACGTCACCAAGACCACTCAGCCGGACGCGGCCTCCGACGCCGCGATCAAGGCCGCGGCGCCGCCCGAGAGCGCGGCGGGACCGGCACCGGGCAAGCCCCGCTCGCTTGCCGCGGACGCCTGGCGGGACCTGCGACGCAACCCGTTCTTCGTGATATCCGCGCTCCTGATCGTGCTGCTCGTGCTGATCGCGATCTTCCCGGGCCTGTTCACGAGCGCCGACCCGACCAAGGGCGACCTGCGCAACCACTTCCTGGAGAAGCCGAGCTACACCCACTTCTTCCAGCCGGAGTGGTTCGGCTACGACGGCCAGGGCCGCTCCATCTACGCCCGCGTGCTGTTCGGTGCCCGCAACTCCATCACCGTCGGCATCTGCGTCACGCTCGCCGTCACCGTCATCGGTTCGATCCTCGGCATGCTCGCCGGCTACTTCGGCGGCATCTGGGACGCGATCATCTCGCGCCTCACCGACGTGTTCTTCGGCGTCCCGTTCCTGCTCGGCACCATGGTCGTGATGAACGCCGTGACCGACCGCACGGTGTGGACGGTGGTCGGAGCCCTCGCGGTGCTCGGCTGGACCCAGATCACCCGCGTCATGCGCGGTTCGGTGATCACCACCAAGCACTCCGACTACGTGGTCGCGGCCAAGGCGCTCGGCGCCAGCACCGGACGGATCCTGATCCGGCACATCCTGCCGAACGCGGCGGCGCCCGTGATCGTCGTCGCGACCATCGCGCTCGGCGGCTACATCACGGCCGAGGCGACCCTCTCCTTCCTCGGCATGGGCCTGTCGGACGACGCGATCTCGTGGGGCAGCGACATCTCCGACGCCGCCAAGCAGCTGCGCAACGACCCGTACATCCTGTTCTTCCCGGCCGGCATGCTGAGCCTGACCGTCCTGGCGTTCATCATGCTGGGCGACGCCGTGCGCGACGCCCTCGACCCCAAGCTGCGCTGAGGGAGGCGTACGTGACCACCATCGAGAAACAGGCGGACGTGCCCGCCCCCCGCAGCCCCGAGCAGGCGCCCCTCCTCGAAGTCCGGGACCTGCACGTCGAGTTCCACACGCGCGAGGGCGTGGCCAAGGCCGTCAACGGCGTCAACTACACCGTGGAGCCGGGTGAGACGCTCGCCGTGCTCGGCGAGTCGGGCTCCGGCAAGTCCGTGACCGCGCAGGCGATCATGGGCATCCTCGACATGCCGCCAGGCAAGATCGGGAAGGGCGAGATCCTCTTCCGCGGCCAGGACATGCTGAAGATGTCCAACGAGGAGCGCCGGAAGATCCGCGGCCGCAAGATCGCGATGATCTTCCAGGACGCGCTCAGCTCCCTGAACCCGGTGCTCAGCGTGGGCTACCAGCTGGGCGAGATGTTCCGGGTGCACCAGGGCCTGGGCCGCAAGGAGGCCAAGGCCAAGGCCGTCGAGCTGATGGACAAGGTCAAGATCCCGGCCGCCAAGGAGCGGGTGAACGACTACCCGCACCAGTTCTCCGGCGGCATGCGCCAGCGCATCATGATCGCGATGGCGCTCGCCCTGGAGCCGGACCTGATCATCGCCGACGAGCCCACCACGGCCCTCGACGTGACGGTCCAGGCGCAGGTCATGGATCTGCTCGCGGAGCTTCAGCGCGAGTACAACATGGGCCTGATCCTCATCACGCACGACCTCGGCGTGGTCGCGGACGTGGCGGACAAGATCGCCGTCATGTACGCGGGCCGGATCGTGGAGACGGCGCCGGTGCACGAGCTGTACAAGCGCCCGGCGCACCCGTACACGCGCGGCCTGCTCGACTCGATCCCGCGCCTGGACCAGAAGGGCCAGGAGCTGTACGCGATCAAGGGTCTGCCGCCCAACCTCCTGAGGATCCCCTCGGGGTGCGCGTTCAACCCGCGCTGCCCGAAGGCGCAGGACATCTGCCGCACCGAGACCCCGAAGCTCGCCCCGGTCACGGAGCGGGACGGCGGGGAGCTGGTGGGCCGCGGCAGCGCGTGCCACTTCTGGAAGGAGACGATCCATGGCTGAGGACCTCAAGAAGGGCGCCGCGGACGTCACCGACGCCACGCCGAACGTCACCGAGGTGGAGAAGGTCGACGCGGAGACGCCGGAGGAGGCCGTCGCGGCCATCGAGGCCCCCGCCGAGCGCGGCGAGCCGATCCTCCAGGTCCGCAACCTGGTGAAGCACTTCCCGCTCACCCAGGGCATCCTCATCAAGCGCCAGATCGGCGCGGTGAAGGCGGTCGACGGCATCTCCTTCGACCTCTACCAGGGCGAGACCCTCGGCATCGTGGGCGAGTCGGGCTGTGGCAAGTCCACGGTCGCGAAGCTCCTGATGACCCTGGAGCGGGCCACCGCGGGCGAGGTCTTCTACAAGGGCCAGGACATCACCAAGCTGTCCGGCCGGGCCCTGAAGGCGGTCCGCCGGAACATCCAGATGGTGTTCCAGGACCCGTACACCTCGCTCAACCCGCGCATGACGGTGGGCGACATCATCGGGGAGCCCTTCGAGATCCACCCCGAGGTGGCCCCGAAGGGCGACCGCCGCCGCAAGGTCCAGGACCTCCTGGACGTGGTCGGCCTCAACCCCGAGTACATCAACCGCTACCCGCACCAGTTCTCGGGCGGTCAGCGCCAGCGCATCGGCATCGCCCGCGGCCTGGCCCTGAACCCCGAGATCATCATCTGCGACGAGCCGGTCTCGGCCCTGGACGTGTCCGTCCAGGCCCAGGTCATCAACCTGATGGAGAAGCTCCAGGACGAGTTCAACCTGTCCTACGTCTTCATCGCGCACGACCTGTCGATCGTCCGGCACATCTCGGACCGCGTGGGGGTGATGTACCTCGGCAAGATGGCCGAGATCGGCTCCGACGAGCAGATCTACGAGCACCCCACGCACCCGTACACGCAGGCGCTCCTCTCGGCCGTCCCGGTCCCCGACCCGGAGGCCCGCGAGGGCCGCGAGCGCATCATCCTCACCGGCGACGTCCCGTCCCCGGCCAACCCGCCCTCGGGCTGCCGCTTCCGCACCCGCTGCTGGAAGGCCCAGGACAAGTGCGCCGAGGAGGTCCCGCTGCTCGCGATCCCCGAGCGCTTCAAGGGCGTGGACACCCCGGCCGCCCACGAGTCGGCGTGCCACTTCGCGGAGGAGAAGGACGTGGTGCACGCGGCGTGACACCGCGAGCGCAGTCGTAGCGCGGGCGCCCCCGCTCGTCGAGGTAGGCGTCGAACGGAACACCGCCCTTGCTGAACCCTTTCGCCACCGCCGCCCGCAGCGCGTCGCGGTACGGGGCGGA
>NZ_JBWKJZ010000025.1:0-143066 GCF_056431945.1 Streptomyces sp. NPDC045778 | reverse complement strand
CCCCCCCCCCCCCCCCCCCCCCCCCCCCCCCCCCCCCCCCCCCCCCCCCCCCCCCCCCCCCCCCCCCCCCCCCCCCCCCCCCCCCCCCCCCCCACGCCCGCGATATTCGCTTGCCCTCGCGGCGACAGGGGGCGACAGTCGCCCCGTGCGAAACATCGAGCTGTCGGACGGCGTGGTCACCCTGTCCCCCCTGACCCTGGAGGACGTCGACGCGCACCTGGCGGGCGAGGACGACCTCCTCGTGCGCTGGCTCAACGGCGAGCCCAGCACCCGGGCGAGCACGGAGGACTACGTCCGCCACTGCCAAGGCCAGTGGGCCGACGAGGGGAGCCTGCGCGCTTTCGGCGTGCGCGCCGGTGACGACCTGACGCTGGCCGGCACCATCGATGTACGGCTCGCCCTGCCCGGCCTCGCCCCCGGCGCGGCCAACATCGCCTACGGGCTCTACCCGGCCTGGCGGGGCCGGGGCCTCGCGACCCGCGCGGTCGACCTGGTCTGCCGCTACGCGGCGACCGCGGGCGCGCGCGTCGGGGTGATCCGGGTGGATCCCGCCAACGCCGCGTCGGAGGCGGTGGCGCGGCGCGCCGGCTTCACGTACATGAAGCAGGTCCGGGAGGGGAACGGGACGTGTCACAACTGGTACGTCCGCGACCTCAAGGGCCTCGCCGCGCCACGTTAGGCGCTACTTGCCGCCGGAGCCCTTCGCGCACTGGTTGCCCGTGGCGGGGTTGAGCAGGCCCACGACGTTCACGGTGTTGCCGCAGAGGTTCACAGGGACGTCGACCGGCACCTGGACGAGGTTGCCGCTGAGGACGCCGGGAGAGTTCGACACCGTGCCGTTGGCGTCGGCGTCCGCAGCGGCCGTGGTGGCGCCGCCGACCGCGGCGGTCACGGCGAGTGCGGCCGCGGCGAGGAGCACGCGAGTGCGCATGGGAGTACCTCCTGGTGCGAAGGGATCGTTCCTCCCGAGCCTCGCCGCCGGGCCGGGAGCGAGAAAGTCCTGGTAGCCCGATGGAATGAACCACGGGAACCGGCCAATCCGGTGGGCCGAACGGGGCGTCCGGGGCCGGAGCGGACCGGAGGTGCCGGGGCGGCGCCTGCTCGGCAGGAGCTGTTTCCGGCCTCCCTCCTCGCCGCGGAGGACCCGTGCGAGGAACTTGGCCGAACCACGCATGGTCCAGATGGCTGCAAGGGGCATGTAGTTGGGGGACGGAACGCCTCGGGGGACCGGCAGATCCGTACGCCCGTCCGTACACCGGAGACCGCATGACGCTTCCAGCGCACTTTCCCCAGGACCGTACCTGCCCCTACCACCCGCCCGCCGGCTACCGCCCGCTGAGTGAACAGGGCCCGCTCAGCCGCATCACGCTCTACGACGGATCCGAGGCCTGGCTCGTCACCGGGCACGCCGAGGCACAGGCGTTGCTCACCGACCCCCGGCTCTCGGCGAACCGGCAGAACCCGGCCTTCCCCGTCCTCGCCCCCCGCTTCGAGCTCTCGCGCCGCGCGCGGACCGCGCTCCTCGGCGTGGACGACCCCGAGCACAACAGACAGCGCCGCATGCTGATCCCGCCGTTCGGCGTGAAACGGGTGGCGGCGATGCGGCCCCGCATCCAGCACCTCGTCGACGAACTCCTGGACGCCATGCTCGAACAGGGGCCGCCCGTGGACCTGGTGTCCGCGTTCGCCCTTCCGGTGCCGTCCATGGTGATCTGCGAGCTGCTCGGCGTGCCGTACGCCGACCACGACTTCTTCGAGGAGGCCTCGCGCCGCCTGCTGCGCGGCAAGACGGCCGACGAGGCCGAGGAGGCGCGGCGGGAGCTGATCGGCTACCTGGAGGGCCTGGTCGACCGCAAGAGCCGGGCCGCCGGCGACCGTCCAGCGGCCGTGGCGGGCCCCGCCACGGGCCTGCTCGACGACCTGGTCCGCGAGCGGCTGCACACCGGTGAGGTCGACCGTGAGGAGCTGGCGAGGATCGCACTGATCCTGCTGGTGGCCGGGCACGAGACGACCGCCAACATGATCTCGCTCGGCACCTACACCCTGCTCGAACACTCCGATCAACTCGCCGCCCTGCGCGCGGAGCCGGAGCTGATCGGCACCGCGGTGGAGGAACTGCTGCGCTTCCTGTCGATAGCCGACGGGCTCCAGCGGGTCGCCACCGCCGACATCGAGGTGGCGGGGCGGACCATCCGGGCGCACGACGGCGTCTTCCTCGCCGCGTCGGCCATCAACCGCGACGCCACCGTCTACCCGGAACCGGACGACCTCGACGTCCGCAGAAGCGCCCGCCACCACCTCGCCTTCGGTTTCGGCATCCACCAGTGCCTCGGGCAGAACCTCGCCCGCCTGGAGCTGGAGATCGCGTTCACCTCTCTGCTTGCCCGGGTGCCCGACCTGCGGCTCGCCGTCCCGTCGGACGAGGTGCCGGTCAAGCCGGGCGACACGATCCAAGGCCTCGTCGAACTGCCCGTCAGCTGGGGGCGCGGCTGATGCGCATCCTGATCGACACAGGCCGCTGCATCGGCGCGGGCCAGTGCGTCCTGACCGCCCCCGGCGTCTTCACCCAGGACGACGACGGCTTCAGCGAACTCCTGCCCGAGAGCGCGGACGGATCGGACGACCCGATGCTGAAGGAGGCAGCACGCGCCTGCCCGGTGCAGGCCATCACCCTCGAAAGCGGGTGACGCGCACGGGCGGGGGCCGAGGGCGGCCCCCGCCCTCCGCGCGAGACCGGCGCCTCCGGGACGCGAGGAAAAGGCGGCGCCCCCGGGACGCGCGAGGACAAGGCGGCCCCCCGGGACGCACGAGGAAAAAGGGGGAGCGCGGACCGGAGCAGTCGGGAAGAATTGGATCATGCGCATCCGAGTGGTCGACCCCGGCGAGCTGCCCCTGCTCCAGGACATCGAGAGGGCCGCGGGCCGCTGTTTCCGGGACGTCGGCATGCCGGAGATCGCCGATGACGAGCCGCCGACCCTGGACGAGCTGGCGCGGTACCAGCGGGCGGGGCGCGCCTGGGTCGCGGTCGACGACGCCGACCGGCCCGTCGCGTACCTGCTCGCGGACCACGTCGACGGCGATCTGCACGTCGAGCAGGTGTCCGTCCATCCCGGCCACGCGCGCCGCGGCGTGGGCCGCGCCCTCATCGAGCACCTGGCCACCACCGCCAGGGCCGACGCGATCCCGGCCCTGACCCTCACCACCTTCGCTGAGGTGCCGTGGAACGCGCCGTACTACGCCCGCTGCGGCTTCGAGACCGTCGACGAGGCCTCGATCGGCCCGAAGCTGCGGGCGGTGCGGCAGAAGGAGGCCGCCCACGGCCTGGACCGGTGGCCGCGGGTCTGCATGCGGCGCCCGGTGTGAGGCCCGCTGCGCATCAGGCTCATTGAAGTCTTCAGTATCGCCGTCGTCCGGACCTAGGATCGGGCGGCATGAGCGGGCTGAACCCGAAGACAGCGGCAGTCGCCCGCGTGTGCCTGCTCGCGCTCGTCGTCTGTCTGCTCACCGGGTTCGGCTCAGGCGCGGCGGCGGCCTCCTCCACTGTGGAGAAGGCCGGCCACGCGCGCGCGACGGCCTTCCACGGCTCGCCCGTCGAGGCATCGGTGGGCCCCGACACCAGCGGCTGCCAGGACGGCGGCGGCCAGGACACGCCCCGTAGCGCGGTGCTGCCGCGGCCCGACCAGCCCTGCGAGTCTGCTCCCCGGTCCGCGCCGACGAGCGGCGACGCGGCGCCCCTGACCACCGCGTCGTGTCCGACGGCCTGCGCGGACGCCACCGCCGTCGATCTCTACCGAACCCGCGTCATCAGAACGTAGAGGGCCCTCTCCTCCCTCATCGCTCGCGATCGCTCGTCGCACACGCGCGCTGGCGCCCGACCGCTTCACCGGGTGCCCCCTGCCCGCGTCCTGTCCGGCCGCGCGGCTTCACTCGCTCTGCACCAAGGAGAGTTCCAGCATGTCTTCGTCCGCCTCACGTCCCCCCGCCCCCTCCGACGGCCTGACGGCGCCCGGCGCGCCGCTCGCGCACCGGGCCGCTCCCGGCGCCCCCGCTCTCCACCCCGGCACCGACCTGGGGCTGCTGCTCCTGCGTGTCGCCGTCGGCCTGACCATGGCCGCCCACGGCACGCAGAAGCTGTTCGGCTGGTTCGACGGCGGCGGCCTGAACGGCACCGCCGACCATTTCGCCGCGACCGGCTACAAGGCCGCCAAGACCATGGCCTGGGTCGCCGCCCTGACCGAGACCTTCTGCGGCGTGGGCCTCGCCATCGGCCTGCTCACACCGCTCGCGGGCGCGGGCATCCTGGGCATCATGCTCAACGCCATCTCCGTCAAGGGGGGCGGCGGCTTCTTCGCCCCCGAGGGCGTCGAGTACGACCTGGTCCTCCTGACCGCCGCCGTGGCCCTCGCCCTGACCGGGCCCGGCCGCGTCGCCGCCGACCACCTGCTCCCCGTGCTGCGCGACCACCGCTTCACCCGAGGCGTCGCGGCGGTCGCCCTCGGCGCGCTCTCGGCCGCGTTCGTCCTGGTCGTCCTGCGCGACTGAGGGCCCCACAGGGCCCGCGTCGGCGCCCGTGGACACCCGTCCGCGGGCGCCGGCCCCGCGCCGCCCAGCGCGAGGGCGGACGTACGTACTTGACGGCCGACACGATCACCGCCTTGGCTGGGAAGGCCCACCGCCCCCAACAGGAGCCGCCGCCATGCCGGGACAGGAGAGCCAGGACGAGCACCAGGCACGCGTGCCGATGACCGTCGAGGAGATCGAGGCGGCCACGGTCGGAGCGCCGCCGCGGCTCGACGGGCAGGTGACGCTCAGGGAGTACGACCCGCGCTGGCCCGAGGCCTTCGCGCGGGAAGCGGCGCGCATCCGGGACGGGCTCGCCGGCGCACGGCACGAGATCGAGCACGCGGGCTCCACCTCGGTACCGGGCCTCGCCGCCAAGCCGGTCGTCGACATGGTGCTCACCGTCGACGACCCCGGCGAAGAGGCGGCGTACGTACCGGCCCTGGAGCGGCTCGGCTTCCGGCTCGCCGTCCGTGAACCCGGGTGGTTCGAGCACCGCGTGCTGCGCAAGCAGGACCTGGGGCCCGGCGCCGATGCGGCGAACCTGCACGTGTTCCCGCGCGGCTGCCCCGAGGTGACGCGCATGCTGCTGTTCCGTGACTGGCTGCGTGCGCACCCCGAAGACCGGGACCTGTACGCCCGCACCAAGAAGCGGCTCGCCGCCCGCACCTGGGCCTACACACAGCACTACGCCGACGCCAAGTCGGACGTGGTCGCGGAGATCCTTCAGCGGGCCGCGCGGGTCAACCGGTGATCGCTGTCAGGGCCCGGTGGAGCGTGGTGTCGTTCGGCGGGGCGTCGGGCCAGCGGGCGGCGATGTGGCCGTCGGGGCGGACGAGCAGGGCCCCGCGCGGGCCCAGGTCACAGGCCTCGGCGTGCGCGCGGGGAAGGGCCTCGACCCGCAACGGCCACGGGTCGGCGGGCAGGCGCTCCCACCGGGCCGGGTCAGGGGTGAGCAGGGTGTACCACTCGCCGAAGGCGTCGAGCGTGGACCGGCCCTCGGCGAGCCGGAGGTGGGGCATGCGGTGGCCCGGCTCAGGGGTGGGGACGTACTCCGTGCCCGGCTCGGACGCCTCGGGCGGGGCCGGGCCGTCGGTGAGGACGGCCCCGGAGCGGTAGACGACGCCGAGCACGAGGCCGAGCTGGGCGAAGTACCGCTCCGACCAGGGGAGTTCGACCGGGGTCGACGTCGCGGCGCCGGACCGGAGCTGCTCGTGCCGCCGTGTTTGCACCTGGACCATGAGCCGGGTGCCGGCCACCGCCTGGTGGAGCGACAGACGGGCGACGGGCAGGCGTTCCGTCCCGTACGTGTCGAGCAGGCCGGGCCTCGCCCACCCGTGCAGGACGCCCGCCAGTTTCCAGCAGAGGTTGTGCACGTCGGCGACGCCGGCGTTCATGCCCAGGCCGCCGGTGATGGGCAGCGCGTGCGCGGCGTCACCGGCCAGGAGCACCCGGCCGTGCCGGAAGCGCTCGGCGACGAACGCGTTCATCACCCAGTGCTGCACCCGCAGGACCTCGGGCCGTACGTCGGCGCGGGGGCCGAGGCCGCGGGAGACGAGGCCGGGCCAGTCGGTGTGCGCGGTGTCGTCCGGGGTCAGCCCGAACCAGATCCAGCCTCCCTCGGGGTGGACCGGCCCGAAGGACCCGTGCGCGGTGAAATAGACCCCGGCGGGCTGGCGGGCGCTCCAGGGGCCGAGGTCGGCGTCGAACACGACGCTGGTGAAGCTGCCCAGTTCCCCGGGGCCTGTGGTGCCGATGCCGAGCAGCGGGCGGAGCGTGGAGTTCGCGCCGTCGGCGGCGAGGACGTACCGGGCGCGCACGCGCGTCCGCTCACCGCTGTCGTGGTCGGCGAGCACGGCCACGACGCCCTCGGCCTCCTCCGTCAGGCCGACCAGCTCGACCCCGAACCGCATCGGCGTGCCGGCCGCCGCCAACAGGGTGGGTTCCAGGCGGTCCTGGGAGGTGAGCACGCCGATCACGGGGCTCTCCGGCACCGGCTCGTGGACCCCGACCATGGCCGCCGTGGCAAAGTCGCGGTCGTACAGGGTGTCGCGGAAGCGGATCCGGCCGTACTCGGGTGGGAACGCCCGGCCCGCGATCGCGGCGGCGAGGCCGAGGGCGCGGTAGATCTCCATGGACCGCACGTTGACCAGCCGGGAGCGGGGGAAGGGCGACAGGGCGGTGCGCTTCTCGACGAGCAGCGTCGGCACGCCCCAGCGGGCGAGCAGCGCGCGGGCGGTGAGCCCGACGGGCCCGCCTCCGACGATCAGTACCGCCGTCTCGGCGTCTGCTCCGGGCATGGCGGCTCCTCAGCGGCGGTGCGGCGGCCCGGACGACGGCCGAGTCGGCATGAGGTCAATTTCCCGGACCGGGCGGAGGGCCGCAACGCCCCGCCCCGGACGGCACCCGAACGGGCTCAGAAGGCCGGGCCGGCCTGGGGGCGGGGGCCGCTGGAGCCTCGTACCACCAGGTCGGGAGCCAGCCGGAGCGCGTGCTGCGGTCCGGCGCCGCCGTCACCGAGGCGGTGGCCGAGCAACCGCGTCGCCTCGGCGGCCAGTTCGGCCACCGGCTGGCGGACCGTGGTGAGGCCCGGGGTCGCCAGCTCCGCCATCGGGATGTCGTCGAAGCCGGTGACGGCGACCTCGCCGGGCACGGCGGCGCCCAGCTCCCGCAGCCGCTGGAGCACGCCGATCGCGATGAGGTCGTTCGCGCAGACCACGGCGTCCGGCCGGGCCTCCCACAGGACGTCGACGGCGGCCCGGCCCCACGCTACGGAGAAGTCGCCGAGCGCCACCCGCTCCGGCGCGCGGGGATCGAGGGCGCCGGAGCCCGCCGTGTAGGCCGCGCGCCGTTCGGCGGCCGCCGACGCCGTGCCGTGCGCACCGACGAAACAGGGCCGTCGGCGGCCGGTGGCCGCGAGGTGGTCCAGGACGAGCGCCATGCCCGCGGCGTTGTCGACGGCCACGGAGTCGGCGACGCCGGGCCCGCACCGGCGGTCCAGGAGGACCAGCGGCACCCGCGCCGCCGCCGCGGCCACCGCGTCCCGGCTGCGCCGCTCGTCGGCCGGGATCACCAGGAGCGCGTCGACGCGGCGGCCGAGCAGGTCGTCGACGCGCTCCGCCTCCGCCACCGGGTCGTCGTCGCAGTCGGCGAGCAGCACGGCGCGTCCCTCGGCGTGCAGCGCGTGGGTCAGCTCGCGGACCAGGGCCGGGTAGAAGGGGTTGGTGATCTGCGGCAGGACGAGGCCGACCGTGCCGGTGGCGCGGCTGCGCAGGGCGCGGGCCGCGTGGTTGGGCCGGTAGCCGAGGTTCGCCGCGGCCGCCCGCACGCGACGGGCGGTGTCGGCACCCACCGGCCGGGTTCCGGCGAGGACCCGCGAGACGGTGGCCACGGAGCAGCCGGAGGCCCGTGCCACGTCCCGGAGCGTCACGTCGGCCACGCCGCGCCCACCCCCTTCGACAAGTTCCGGAGAACGTTATCAACGACCACGGGGCCCGCCCGGAGCGCCGAAGCCCGGCAGCACCCTTGGCTGCCCCGACAAGCCTGACGTACCCCCAGTTCAGGGGCATCGCACAGGACTGGGAACGGGAGCCTCCGGATCGTTGACATAATGCGCACCCGTGCACAAAGTCTTCGGAGAACGTTTTCCCGAGGTGCCGCCCGCCAGCGACACCTCAGCCGAACAAAGAGGTTCCGCGATGGCCAGAAAGATCATCCTCGACTGTGACCCAGGGCATGACGACGCGATCGCCATGCTCCTGGCCCACGGCAACCCGGACGTCGAACTGGTCGCGGTCACCACCGTCGTCGGCAACCAGACCCTGGAGAAGGTCACCCGCAACGCCCTCTCCGTGGCCCGCATCGCCGACATCACCGGCGTGCCCTTCGCGGCGGGCTGCCCCCGCCCCCTGGTGCGTGACGTCGAGGTCGCCGAGTCGATCCACGGCGAGAGCGGCCTGGACGGACCCGTCCTGCCCGAGCCGACCCTGGACCTCGACCGCCGTCACGCGGTCGACCTCATCATCGACACGGTGATGTCCCACGAGCCCGGCGAGATCACGATCGTCCCGACGGCCGGTCTCACCAACATCGCCCTGGCCGTGCGCAAGGAGCCCCGCATCGCCGAGCGCGTCCGCGAAGTCGTCCTCATGGGCGGCGGCTACCACACGGGCAACTGGAGCGCCGTCGCCGAGTTCAACATCAAGATCGACCCCGAGGCCGCGCACATCGTCTTCAACGAGCGCTGGCCCGTCACCATGGTCGGCCTCGACCTGACGCACCAGGCGCTCGCCACCCCCGAGGTCGTCGAGCGCATCGCGGCCGTGGGCACGCGGCCCGCCGCGTTCGTCGGCGAGCTGTTGGACTTCTTCGGCACCATGTACCTGCGGGAGCAGGGCTTCGAGCACCCGCCGGTGCACGACCCGTGCGCCGTCGCGTACGTCATCGACCCGAGCGTCATGACGGTGCGCAAGGCCCCCGTGGACATCGAACTGACCGGCACCCTCACGCTCGGCATGACCGTGGCCGACTTCCGCGCGCCCGCCCCCGCCGACTGCCGCACCCAGGTCGCCGTCGACCTGGACCACGGCCGGTTCTGGGACCTCGTCGTCGACGCCCTGGAGCGCATCGGCGAGGTGCCCGCGTGAACGCGTCCTTCACCGCGCCCGGCGCCCCGACGGCGCCGGGGCGCCGCCCGGTCCGGGTCTGGGTCCTCGTCGTCGCCCTCCTCGCGGCGTGCTTCGCCTTCCAGCTGAACGCGAGCATGCTCAGCCCGGCGCTGAAGAACGTCGAGGACTCCCTCGGCGCGACCACCGCCGAGGTCGGCCTGACCCAGACGGCGTTCTTCACGTCCGCCGCGCTGTTCTCCCTGTTCCTGCCGCGCCTGGGCGACCTCGTCGGCCGCCGCCGGGTGCTCGCCGCGATGATGGTCCTGATGGCCGTGGGCTGTGTCGTGGCCGCGCTCGCGCAGAGCGTGCCGATGCTGTTCGCCGGCCGCGTCATCCAGGGCGTGTCCGGGCCGACGGTCCCGCTGTGCCTGATCATGCTGCGCAACGAGGTCCACGAGCCCAAGCGGTACGGCACCCTGCTCGGCGTCATCACCGCCGTCAACGGCGGCATCGCGGGCGTCGACTCCATCGCGGGCGGCAAGCTCGCCGACCACTACGGCTTCCACTCGGTCTTCTGGGTGATGGCCGTCGTCGCCGCTCTCGCCGCCGTCCTGGTCGCCGTGCTCACCCCCGAGTCGACCGCCGACAACGCCGCCGGGACCCGCATGGACTGGCCCGGCGTGGCCATCCTGGTCGTCTCCGTCGGCGCGGCCCTGATCGCCCTCAACGAAGCGGGCAAGCTCGGCGCCGCCAACTGGCCGCTCGTGGCCGGCCTCGCCGTCGTCGCCGCGGCCGCCTTCGCCGTGTTCTGGCGCGCCGAGGACCGCAGCAGCCACCCCCTGGTGTCGACCCGGCACCTGCGGCAGCGCTCCACCTGGGCCCTGCTCCTGACGACCGTGCTCACCATGACCGGTGTCTTCGCCGTCATGAACGGCATGATCCCCGCCTTCGCGCAGAACGCGGACGCCGGATTCGGCATGAGCGCCGAGCAGTCCGCCTGGTGGACCCTGACCCCCTACGCCCTCGCGGGCCTCGCCATGGGCCCCCTCGCGGGCCGCCTCGCCGCCACCCTCGGCTACGGCAAGGTGCTGCGCTTCGGCCTCGTCGGCTCGGCGGCGACGGTCGCCCTGATGCTCGTCACGCTCCAGGCCGACTCGCGGGCGCTGCTGCTGCTCTCGTCGATCCTCATCGGCGTCACGTACGCGGGCGTCGCCAACATCGTCCTCAACGGCCTCGGCATCGTCCTGTCCCCGAAGGAGAACCCCGGCGTCCTGCCCGGCCTGAACGCGGGCGCGTTCAACCTGGGCGCGGGGCTCAGCTTCGCCGTCCTGTTCGCCGTGCAGACCGCGGCCGCGCCCGCCGACAAGACGTCGGTGGCGGGCTACTCGGCCGGCATGATCGCCGGAGTCGTCCTCATCGCGGCGGCCTTCGTGACCTCCTTCCTGATCCCGAAGCCGGTGGCGGCCGAGGAGCACGCCTAGACGCTCCGCCGGGGTGTGGGCCGAGCGCGTGCGCCCGCACCCCCTTCGGGTGCTCCTGTTCCCCCCTCCGACGAGTCGACGGACAGGAATCGGTCGAACACAGTCCGTACAAGAGGAAGAGCAAGACTCTTTGTCAGGACGGACCGTGTCTGCCCTAGGATCTCGACCAAATGAACGTGCACGGACGGCACTACGAGAAGGCCACGTTCGCCCGCGTCCTGCGAGGGGCGCGTGAGGGCAACGGCGCGAGGGTCGTGCTGTGGGGGGACCCCGGCATCGGAAAGACGGCGCTGCTCGCGCACGCCGTCGCCACGGCGACCGGATTCACCGCGTTGACCTGTCGCGGCGCCCGCGCGGAGGCCCCGCTCGCCTTCGCCGGGCTGCGCGCGCTGCTGCGGCCGGCGGCCGAGCGGATCGACGCGCTGCCCGCGCCCCAGGCCGCGGCCCTGCGCGCGGCGCTCGGCCACGGCGCGGGGTGCCCCGACCGCTTCCTCATCGGCGCCGCCACCCTCACGCTGCTGTCCGAACTCGCCGCGGCACAGCCCCTCCTGATCACCGTCGACGACGCCCAGTGGCTCGACGAGCCGACCGCCGCGTGCCTCGCCTTCGTCGCCGGGCACCTGCGCGGCGAGCCGGTCGCCCTACTCCTGGCCGCGGGCCACGAGGCGCCCGCGCCCGGCGGCCCCTGGGACGGCGGCACGGTCCTGGAGATCGGCGCACTCGACGACACCGCGGCCGAGGCCGTGGTCCGCGAAGCCGCACCGGAAGCCGACGACGAGACCGTGCGCCGCACCCTGCGCGCCGCGGGCGGCAACCCTCTCGCCCTGCGCGAACTGCCCTTCGGCCCGATCGCCGGGCCGGAGGGGTGGACAACCGGGCCCTTAGCCGTCGGTCCGCGCCTGCGCCGGACGTTCGACGCGCGTGTGGCACGGCTCGCCTCCCCCGCCCGCACCCTGCTCCTGGTCGCCGCCGCCGAGGACCGCGGGGACCACCAGACTGTACGCGCCGCCGCCGCCGCGCTCGGCGTCACCGAACCCGACTGGGACGAGGCCCTGGGCTCCGGGCTGCTGCACACCGAGGGCGACCGCGTCCGCTTCCGCGCACCCCTGGCCCGTACGGTCGCCTACGAGCGCGCGACGCCCGCCGAGTGCCGCCGCGCCCACCGCGCCCTCGCGGACGCCCTCACCGGCGAGGACCACGCCGACCTCCGCGTCTGGCACCGCGCTGCCGCCGCCGAAGGCCCCGACGACGACATCGCGGCCCAACTGGAGGACTGCGCCCGGCGGAGCAGGCGGCGCGGCGGCCACGCCTCCGCCGTCCGCGGCCTGTGCCGGGCCGCCGAGTTGTCCGCCGCGCCCCATGCCAAGGGCCGGCGCCTCGCCCTCGCCGCCCGGGCCGCCTGGGACGCCGGACAGGTCCTCGCCGCACGCGACCTGCTCGACCAGGCCGAGCGGTGCGCGTCCGAGGAGGTCGTGGCCGGGATCAGCGGCGGCCTGCGCGGCCTCATCGCTCAGGCCCACGGCGACCAGGAGCACGCGCACCGGCTGCTCCTGAGGGACCTGCGCGCCATCGCCGACCGGGACCGCGCCGTCGAACTGGCCTGCGTGGCCGTGCGCGCGGGCTGGTCCGCCGGGTCGGGCGACCGGCAGGCCGAGGCCCTGCGCGTCCTGGAGGAGCTGGCCACCGAAGGGGACCTGCCGGAGGCCGCGCTGCTGCCCGCCCTCAAACAGTGGTGGGACACCGAACGCGAGACCTCTCCCACCGCCCCCCTCACCGACGCAGCGGTCGCCCGGCTCGGCGGCGGCTTCTGGCGGCTGCTCCCGCCCGCCCCGCTCGCCGTGGCCTGGGGCGCGGAGACCACCCTCGCCGACGCCTTCCGCGCCCGGCTCACCCACCTGCGCGCGACCGACCCCACCCGGGCCCTCGTCCGCACCGCCCCGCAGACCACGGCACTCGCCATCGTGCGGGGCCACTGGGCGGAGGCCACCGCCACCGCCACCGAGGCCCTGCGCGTCGCCGAGGAGACCGGCGCCGAGCACGCCGCGTCCCGGTGCCGAATCTCCCTCGCCCGCCTCGCCGCGCTGCGCGGCCACGAGCCCGCCGCCACCGCGCTCACCGACCGCTCCCTGGACCACGCGGTGCCGCGCGGCCTGCGCGACCTGAGCGCCGCCGCGTACTGGATCCGCGGCCAGGCCGCCCTGTTCGCGGGCCGGGACGCCGAGGCGCTGGAGTGGCTGCGCCGCCTCACCGAGCCCGGCCACGACGCCGCGCACCCCACCGTCGCGCTGCTCGCCGCCCCCGACACCGCCGACGCGGCGCTCGCCGCCGGGGCGGACGCCGACGCGCGAGCCGCCCTGCGGACGCTGCGGTCCTGGGCCGACCGCACCGGAGCCGCCTGGGCGCGGGCCGCCGCCGACCGCACCGCCGCGCTCCGCACCGCCGACCGAGGGGCGGCCGACGCGCTCTTCCGCCGGGCACTCGACGCCTCCGGGACGGCCCGCCGCCCGTTCGAGCACGCCCGTACGCGCCTGCTGTACGGCGAGTGGCTGAGCAGGGGCGGGCAGCACACGGACGCTCGCGCACAGCTCGCGGACGCGGCCGAGACCTTCCGCCGCCTCGGCGCCGTGCCCCTGCTCGAACGCGTCCTGGCCGAGCAGGAACGGGCCGGGGAGCGGATCCGCCGCCCGGATCCGGCGCCCGGCGGCGGGCCGGTGCTCACACCGCGCGAGTGGCACGTGGCCCGCCTCGCCGCCGAAGGCCTCACCGACGCCGAGATCGCGGCCCCGCTCCTGCTCAGCCCGCGTACGGTCCACCACCACGTGGCCGACGTGCTCCGGAAGTTCGGCATCGCGGCCCGGGCCGACCTCGCGCGCGTGGCCGTGGACGACGGACCGCACCCGAAACAGGAGTGACCGGCACGGGCCGCCGGGCTTGACTTCAACCGCACTTGAGGTCGCAGGATCGCGTCACGTCTCGCGAAAGGAGCCGGGGCATGACCTCGCACCCCGTACCGCACGGTCCCCACGGGTCGCTCATGGAGGCCGGCCGGGCCGTGCCCGCCGCGCCGGCGGGCCGGGAAGCGACGCGCAGAGGCGTCGCCCTGGTCCGTGCCTACGCCCGTGGCGACTCCGCGACGATCACCACCGCGTGCGACGCCGCGGACCCGGCCGTGCGGGCGCAGCTGCCGTCGGTCACCGGCGACATCCTGCGCCTCGTCGTCGGCGTCGTCCTGTCAGGGCCGCGCACCCTCACCCCGGCCGACGTGGTCCGCACCGCCGACCGGCTCGCCGCCGCAGGGCCGCCCCACCACGAGCTGGCCGCGACCCGGGCGGTCCGCGCCTGGGCCAGCCGCGACGACGAGGTGCTGCACGCCTCCTGGCGCGACGAGACCGGTGGCGCGCACGGCACGGCGGTCCTCGCCGCCGCCCTCGCGGTCGCCGCGTGGGGCGAGGCACCCTTCCTCGACCTGCTCGCCACCTTCGACGAGCTGACCACCCTCGACGGCTGAAACCACGCGGCCCGGCCTCCGGTCGCGGTCCGCGTACGGCCTGCTTAGCGTGAGAGCGCACGTCAGTCACTCGGGGGCGTAGAACGAACAGGTGGACATCGCCATGGCAGGCAAACCGGCCATTGTTCTGGTGCACGGATTCTGGGGCGGCGCCGCCCACTGGGCGAAGGTCATCGTGGAGCTGGACAAGCGCGGATTCGACAAGCTGCACGCGGTGGAGAACCCGCTGACCTCCCTCGCCGACGACGCCGAGCGCACCCGCAAGATGGTCCGCCAGATCGACGGGCCCGTGCTCCTCGTGGGCCACTCCTACGGCGGCGCGGTCATCACCGAGGCGGGCGACCTGCCCAACGTCTCCGGACTCGTCTACATCGCGGCCTTCGCGCCGGACGCGGGGGAGAGCCCGGGGCAGCTCAGCCAGGAGACGCCCCCGGCCGCCTTCGACAACATCGCCCCGGACTCCGACGGCTATCTGTGGATCAAGCAGGACGCGTTCCACGAGAGCTTCGCCCAGGACCTCTCGCCCGAGGAGGCGCTGGTCATGGCGGTCACGCAGAAGGCGCCGCTCGGCTCGACGTTCGGCGACGCGGTCACCGCGCCGGCCTGGCGCGCCAAGCCGAGCTGGTACCAGGTCTCCACCGCCGACCGCATGATCCACCCCGACAACGAACGCCGCATGGCCCGGCGCATGAACCCGCGCAGGACCATCGAACTCGACGCCGGCCACGCCTCCCTGGCCTCGCGGCCGGGCCCGGTCGCCGACCTGATCGAGGCGGCGGCCGACGAGGTCGGCGCGGCCTGACGCCCCGGTCCCTTCAGTCCGCCGGCTTGCGGAGCACCAGCACGTGGTAGTCCGTGTGCCGGCGGGTGAAGGAACGGAACGGGCCGATCAGCGGGTCGGTGTGGGTGAGCGCCTCCTTGCCGAACCGCCGCTCGATCTCCTCGCGCCGGTCCTGGTACAGCACGCCCATCAACTCACCGCACAGCACGGCGTTGGTGGTCATGTCGCGCACCAGCTCCACCTGGAACCCGGCCTCCTCGATCTCGCCGATCAGCGCGGCGAAGGGCCGCAGCGGCGGGCACGCCCACAGCGTGGTGTACGCGGACATCTCCGCCTCGGCGGGCGTGCCGCGCAGCGTGAACTCGGTCAGCAGGAAGCGCCCGCCGGGCTTCAGCACGCGCAGCGCCTCCCGAAGGCCGAGGGCCCGGTCGGACAGGTGCGGCACGCAGTCGATGGACCAGGCGGCGTCGAACGACGCGTCGGCGTGCTCCAGCGCCATGGCGTTGCCGTACGCGAACTCCACGCGGTCCGCGGCCGGATGGCCCGCGAGGCGTTCCTGGCACCGGGCCAGCTGGCTCCGGCTCACCGTGATGCCGGTGACGCGGCACCCGGCGCGCTCCGCGAGGCGCAGCGCGGGCGCGCCCGTGCCGCAGCCGATGTCGAGCACGCGGGAGCCCGGCGCCGGGTCGAAGGTGTCGATGAGGTACTCGGTCTGCCGGTCCTGCGCGACGTCGGCCATGCCGACCAGCGTGCTCACGGGCGTGCGCGTGCCGTGCGGTACGTACATGCCGATGTGCACGGCGCTCGACCCGAGCAGGCTCGCGAGGAGGTCGCCGTACTGGTCGTACATCGCCCCGACCTCGTCGGGGGTGGGAGCCGTGCCGTGTGCCTCCGCTGCCATGGTGCGTCTCCTCCCTGGGGTGCGGAGGCCAACCCTCCGCACGTACAAGGACATTGCACCCGTCACCCGAGCGGTTCGTGAGGGCGTAGTTGAGCCAGGTATGCGTGCCGTCCGGCGGCGGCTGGGCGCTGTGTCCGGCCGGTCCGCCGCCGCGGTGGCCGTATCCGGCGCCGACCACCGTCGGGAGCTGCGTTAAGCTCCGCACCGGTCGACCCCGGGAGGGCCCTCATGTCGTACGACCCCACGTTGATCAACAGCAACGTGCCGCACTCCGCCCGCATCTGGAACTACTGGCTGGACGGCAAGGACTGCTACGAGGTCGACCGGCAGGTGGGCGACCAGATCCGTGCGGCCAACCCGGGGATCATCGAGATCGCGCGCGCCCAGCGGGCCTTCCTCGTGCGGGCCGTGAGCCACCTCGTCGGCGAGGCGGGCATCCGCCAGTTCCTGGACGTCGGCACGGGCCTCCCCACCGCCGACAACACCCACGAGGTCGCCCAGCGCCTGGCCCCCGACGCCCGGATCGTCTACGTCGACCACGACCCGATCGTGCTCACCCATGCCGAGGCCCTGCTCACCAGCACCCCCGAGGGCGCCACGGGGTACATCGACGCCGACCTGCGCGACCCGGACGCCATCCTGGAGCAGGCCGCCAAGACCCTGGACTTCACGCGGCCCGTCGCCCTGATGCTGCTCGGGATCACCGCGCACATCACCGACGACTCCGTCTACGCCGTCGTGGGCCGCCTGCTGGACGCCCTGCCCTCCGGCAGCTACCTGGTCCTGTGCGACGACACCGAGGTGCTCGACCCCGAGCGGATGCGCGAGATGATCGCGCAGTGGAACGAGGCGAGCGACAACCCCCGCGTCAACCGCAGCCCCGAGCAGCTCGCCCGCTTCTTCGACGGCCTGGAACTCCTGGAGCCCGGCCTGGTGTCCGTCTCACGCTGGCGCCCCGAGCCGGTCGAGGGGCGGCTGCCCGCGGAGGTCGACGACTTCGGGGGCGTGGCGCGCAAGCCCTGACGCGCGCGGCGGCGTCCGACCGCCGACGAGGGCAGCGCCCGGAGGGCCTTCAGGGCAGTGGCGGTGACCGTCTTGCGGGCTGCTTGTTGCGTGCATGACGATAACCCCATGGCGAATCCGAAGGGCACCCCTCGGCGCACCCTCCTCACCGCCGCCGCCACCGCGGCGGCCGCCACCGTCCAGACCGCGGGCCCGGCCGCCGCGGGCGAGCGGACCCGGCTCGTCCCGCGGCCGCCCTCGCGCGAACTGCGCGCCCTGCTGCGGGAGATCGACCACCGCCGCATCGAGGCGACCGTACGCCGCCTGGCCGCCTTCGGCACCCGGCACACCCTCTCCGCCCAGGACGACCCGGACCGCGGCATCGGGGCCGCGCGCGACTGGATCCTCGCGCGGATGCGGGAGCACGCCCGGGCGTCCGGCGGCCGGATGACCGTCGACCTCCAGTCGTACGTGCAGCAGCCCGGCCCGCGCATCCCGGTCCCGACCCGGATCTCCAACGTCGTCGCCACCCTGCGCGGCACGACGTCGCCCGACCGCCTCTACGTCGTCTCCGGGCACTACGACTCCCGCGCCAGTGACCCCATGGACCACACCAGCGACGCCCCGGGCGCCGACGACGACGCCTCCGGGGTCGCGGTCGTCATGGAGCTGGCCCGCGTCCTCGCGACCCGGCGCACGGGGGCCACGCTGGTGTTCGCCGCCGTGGCGGGCGAGGAGCAGGGGTTGTACGGTGCCGCCCACCTCGCCCAGAGCTACAAGGACCGACGGGCCGACGTACAAGGGATGTTCACCAACGACATCGTGGGCAGCCCGACAGCCGACGACGGCAGCCGCGACCCGCACACCATCCGGCTCTTCGCCGAGGGCGTGCCCACCTCCGAGACGCCCCAGGAGGCCGAGGTCCGGCGCTCCGTCGGCGGCGAGAACGACTCTCCCGCGCGCCAGCTCGCCCGCTTCGTCCGCGAGGTCGCCGACCCCGCGGCGACCGGCATGAAGGTCCGGGTGATCTACCGCCGCGACCGCTATCTGCGCGGCGGCGACCACATACCGTTCCTCGAACGCGCCTATCCGGCGGCCCGGTTCACCGAGCCCGCGGAGGACTACGCCCACCAGCACCAGGACGTGCGGGTCGTCGACGGCAAGCAGTACGGGGACCTGCCCGAGTTCTGCGACTTCCCGTTCATCGCGCGCGTCGCCCGCGTCAACGCCGCCGCCCTGTGGAGTCTGGCCCAGGCCCCGGGCACCCCCCGCGGCGCGAAGATCCTGACCGCGGCCCTGACCAACGCGACGGAGCTGCTCTGGGAGCGCGGCGACGAGCCGGACCTGGCCGGTTACGAGGTCGTGTGGCGCGAGACGACCTCGCCGGAGTGGACCCATGCGATCCCCGTGGGCGACACCACCCGCCACCGCGTCGACCTTTCCAAGGACAACGTGTTCTTCGGCGTGCGCGCGGTGAACCGGGCCGGGCTGCGTAGCCCGGTGGCGTTCCCGGCGCCGCAACGCTAGGAGACGTCCCGTTCGTGTCGCTCCGCCCGCCCTCTGAGCTGGGGTTATCGTGCGGTCACAGATTGACTTTGCGTGCTCTTTACTGTTGTCTGCGCACATGAAGAGAAGCATCCGCGCCGCCGTGTGCGCGCTCGCCCTCGCCGGTCTCGCGCTGACGCTCGGCGCCTGCTCCGAGGCCGAGAAGAAGGCCGTCGACGCCGTCGACAAGGCCGTCAACGAGAAGTACGAGGTGACCTACGAGGTCTCCGGCGAGAACGTCGACGAGATCGAGTTCGCCGCCGGTGCGGGTTCCGCCGCCAACCCCAAGCTGGAGAAGGCCACCAAGCCGGAGCTGCCGTGGAAGAAGACGGTGACGCTGCGCGGGATCATGCCGCCCACCGTCGTCCCGATCTCCACGGACCCGACCGGCGCCGACCTCACCTGCAAGGTGATCTACAAGGGCAAGGTCATCAAGGAGGCCTCCGGCGAGAACGTCGTGGCGGGATGCATCGCCGTCTCGCCGGTCGGCAAGTAGCACCCGGCCGGGATGCGTCCCCGCGTGCGGGGACGCATCCCGAGGGGTGGCCGGTCGGCCTCACCGGCGCGTGGCGCCGCCCGAGTACACGACGTCCACCAGCAGGATCCGGTCGTTGCCCGGGGTGCCGTCCCGGTCGATGGACGTGGTCAGCCAGATGTCACCCTGGGGGTCGACCTCGGGGGTGCGCAGCCGGTTGTACGTGCCCTGGAAGTACGTCCGCTGGTCGACCAGGCCCGAGTTCGCGTCGATGCGCATCCGGTACACGCGCTGGCCACGGGTGGTGGCCACGAAGACGTGGTCGTTGATGATGGTCAGGCCGCTGGGCGAGCCGGAAGCCACCGGCCAGGTCTTCTTCGGCGGGATGGAACCGGAGCAACTGCCGCTGGTGCCCTCGCAGTTGGGCCAGCCGTAGTTGCCGCCCTTCTGGACGAGGTTGACCTCGTCCATCACGTTGTTGCCGAACTCCGCCTGCCACAGGCGGCCCTGGGAGTCGAAGTCGAGGCCCTGCGGGTTGCGGTGGCCGAGTGACCAGACGGCGTTGCCGAAGGGGTTGTCCGCGGGGATCGAGCCGTCGGGGTTGATGCGCAGGATCTTGCCGTTGAGGGAGTTCCTGTTCTGCGCGAGCGCGCCGTTCTGCGCGTCGCCCATGCCCGCGTACAGCTTGCCGTCGGGGCCGAAGCGCAGCCGGCCGCCGTTGTGGGCGCGGTTCTTGGTCATGCCGCTGAGGAGCACCGTGTAGCCGCTGAGGGTGTTGTTCTCCAGCGTCATGCGGGCGATGCGGTTGCCGTCGGTCGAGGTGTGCAGGAAGTACAGGTAGTGGTCGGCGGCGAAGGTCGGCGAGATCTCCAGGCCCATCAGGCCGCCTTCGAGGCCCGTGGTCTGGGAGTAGGGCACCTTGCCCAGGAGCGTCTTCTGGCCCGTCTTGGTGAGGCGGTAGACGTTGAAGGTGTTGCGCTCTGTGAAGATCGCGGCGCCGTCCGGCAGGAACGCCAGGCCCCACGGCACGTCCAGGCCGCTGGCGAGGGTCGTGACGGCGCCGGGGTCCGGGGTGCCCGGCTCGGCCTCCGCGGCGGCGTCGGCCGTGGTCATGGTCGCGCAGAGCGAGACGGCGGTGGCCGTGGCCACCAGCGCGCCCAGGGTCCGGGACGGGTGGCGTCGGATGCGTGACACGGTGTCCTCCAGGGGGAGTGGGGGGAATTGACGGCCCTGGCAGTAAGGAAGCTTTCCTGTTGGGTGGGGGCACCGTAGGAGCGTGTGGTGTACCTGTCAACGCGGGCGACCGGCCGTTCTGGCGTGGTTCCGGCGAGGCGCTCCGCGGCCCGGGCGAGGCGTGCGCCGGCGGCCCGGCGGGGCACCCACCGGGCCGCGCGCATATGGACGATCTTGTTCCGCCCCATGGGTCCGTCGCGTTCTTTATGATCACCGCGGGCCTCCAGGGGAGAGGCCGCCACTTTGGGAGGGGAATCATGTCCGGAGTCTCCAGACGGTCGGTCCTCGGCTACTCGGGTTCGGCCGCCGCGGGCGCGGTGCTCGCCTCGGCCGGTACGGCCCAGGCGGAGGACGGCAAGGCGGCGAAGTCCGCCGAGTCCGCCGAGAGGACGCAGGCGGCGGCGGTCGCGTTCACGCCCGGCACGGAGTTCAGCGGCCGGGTCCAGCACGGCACCGGCTACGCCGAGCTGAACATCACCTTCAAGGTCAAGACCGAGGAGACGCCCGCGCAGTACGACATCTCGCCCGAGGAGATCGCCGAAGCCCTCAACGAGGTCGCGGCGAAGCGCGGCTGGCCCCGCATCACCTTCTACGGCACGCCGCCGAAGGCCCCGCTGAACTGACGCCACGCGAGCGGCCCCCGCACCGGAAGCGGATCCGGTGCGGGGGCCGCCGCGCGTCGGCCGGGCCCGCCCCACGGCGGTGCCCTCAGGGAATAGCCCTAGTGGTGACCGCTCTTCCGCACCTTGCAGACGGCCTTCGCGGACTTGCCCGGATCGCTCTCCGAGCGGGCGGTGAGCACGACCCGGCCGTGCCGCTCGGCGCCGCGCCGCGCGCTCACGGCGACGTCGACCTCGACGGACTGGCCGGACCGCGCGGTGGCGAGGCGGTTGGGCAGCCAGGCGGACCAGCCCTTGCCGGACGCCTCGGCGGACAGGCGGTAGACGTCGGAGCGCAGATAGCGGTCCACGTTCTCCGGGTGCCCGGGACGCGACGGAAGGCCGCGCCCGGTGTTGGCCAGGTCGAAGGAGCACACGGCCCGGCGCTCCGCGCTGCCCTTGGCGCGCCCCCGGTCAAGGGCCACGCCCCGGCGCTGCGGGCCCGCGCCGTCGAGCGACTTGACGGCGATCGTGTACGACAGGACGCCGCTCGGGGTGCGCTCCAGGTCGAGGACGTAGAAGTGCAGCCGGTTGGCCTCGTCGATGTACTCGTACTCGCTGCCGGAGTCGGCGCCGGCATGCAGCAGAGCATCGCTGAGCTGCCGGTAGTCACCCATGGTGATCTTCTGCGGGGTGCCGTCGGGGCGCTTGAAGTCCACCATGTCGATGTCTTCGGGGTGCGCGTCGACCACCCACGCGAACGGGGCCCGGTCCTGGTTCTTCGTCTTGGACAGGAGCACGCCGTTGTCCGGCGTGAAGGAGTCCATGCCCATGCGGTCGACGACCTCGACGGTGTAGTTCTCGTAACCCCCGCCGTCGCACAGGGGGTTGGTGGCCGGATCGCAGGCGGGCGCCAGGTCACGGTTCATCGTGATGTTGACGCCGCTGAGCCCCTTCGCCCCCGGCGGCGCGGAGCGCGCCGTCACGCGGGCCACGACGGTGCCGGAGCCCTTGAGCGCGTCGCGGTCCAGGCGCAGCACGTTCTTCTCGTCGACGATGCCGAGCTTGAGCTTGTCGCGCAGGATGTGCTGGGAGCCCATCGAGCCGCCGTTGGTGGCCGGTATCTGCCAGCGCGTGTGCGGGCCTCCCGGCCCGTTGAAGGAGCCGCGCGAGAGCATGCTCCAGATGCCCGTGTAGGCGCGGCGCAGCGGCTTGCCGTACGGGTTGTTGTAGTTGTCGCCGATCCCCAGGATGTGGCTCAGCTCGTGCGCGTACACGCCCATCCCGGAACTCTCGGCCTGGGTGGACGAACCGGACGTCGCGTTGGGCCAGATGCGGGCCGCCGCCGCCCAGGACGTCCACGGCACGTAGCGGGTGCTCGCGGAGTTGCCGCCGGAGGCGATGGGCGCGGGCGGGCCCCACTTCGCCGGCACGCCCTGCGGCGAGGCGAACTTCATCTGCCCGAACTCCTGCCACACGGACGACTCGTCCTGCCCGGCGGTCAGGAAGAAGACGAAGTCGTACTTCGCGGTCTCGCCGCCGCCCACGTCGGCGGTCCAGGCGGCCTTGCCGTCGGCGCGGATGTCCTTGCCGCAGCTGCTGCCGCGCGGACAGGCGCCCGGGTTCATCTGCGGCTCGATGCCGTACTGGAAGGACTTGTACGGCATGCGGTACACGCCGAAGGCGGTCAGGTCGACGCCGATGCGGCCGCCGGAGTCCTCCATCCAGTACTCGTTGATGGTGTGACCGCGGTTGAGCGCGCCGGGCTTGTTGAGGAAGTCGCGGTAGAAAGCGGGCAGTTGGGCGCGCGGGACGTTGGCCGCGCTCGGCTGGGGGTTGCCGAAGAGGCTGGATCCGGCCGGTTTGCTGACCGTGAACTCCTCGTCGGGGTAGTCCAGGAGGACCAGGGCGCCCTTGAAGGTGCGCTTGGTGGGCTTGAGATCGGGGTCGGCCCAGTCGGTGCCGGGAACGGACCGGTGGTCGGCCCACGTCATGTCGTCGGGGTTCTGCCAGCGTTGGGGGTCGATGGGCTGGACGAGCGGAGGGCGGCCGGCCGGCTCGGGGGTCGCCCGGGCGGGGCCGACGGCGAGGGCAAAGGCGCTGAGCCCCAGGAGCGCCGCGAGGAGACCGAGGCGGCGGACCGGGAGGCGGCGCGCTCTGGCGCCGCGCGTACTTCTACGACGTGTGCGACGGAGGAACAAGGCTCACCTCTTGCCTGGTGGGTGTGGACAAGAACATGACAAGCCGTGCAGCGGTACCCTCCGTCGGGCACCTTTGAGGTGTCAACAGACTTTTGGGACGGATTTGCCCGGTGGGGCGGTGAGGGCAGGGGCGGTGGGGCGATGGACGCCCGCGACGGGCGCCCGCGATGGACGCCCGCGATGGACGCCCGCGACGGGCGCCCGCGACGGGCGCCCTTGGGGTCGGCCCACCGCCCCCCGGCTCGGTCCGTCAGCCCCGCGCCCCGAAGGCCTGCGTCCACCACGGGCCGCCCTCGCCCTCCTCGATCCCCACGCCCAGCTCCTTGAAGGAGCAGTTGAGGATGTTGGCGCGGTGGCCCTCGCTGTTCATCCAGGAACTCATCACGGAGGCGGCGGTGCGCTGGCCCCGCGCGATGTTCTCGCCGTACGTACTCCACTGGTAGCCCGCGGCCGTGATGCGCTGCCCCGGGTCGGTGCCGTCGGGCGATGTGTGGTCGAAGTAGTCGCGCGCCCGCATGTCGGCCGAGTGGCGCTGCGCGGCGGTGGCCAGCTCGCTGTTGCTGGTGAGCGCGCCGCACCCTTCCTTGGCGCGCTCGGCGTTGACCAGGCTGAGGACCTGCTGGGCCTTCGACCCGGAGGGCGCGGGCTTCTCGGCCGTGGGGCGGGGCGTGGCGGTCCTGGAGGGGGTGGGCCGCGGCTTCGCAGGCTTCTTCCTGCTGGCGCGCGAGGGGCTCACGGACGGCGAGGGCTTCTTGGACTTCTCGGCGCCCTTGTCCTTCTCACCCTTCTCGCTCTTGCCGTCCTTCTTGTCCTTCTTGCCCTTCGACGGTGAGGCGGAGGGGGACGGCGACCGGCTCGGCCCGCCCGGGGCCGTCGGCTTCGCGGTGGACCCGTCCGACTCCAGCGCCACCGCCGAGCCCTTGTCCGCCGGGTCGGAGGAGCCGTCGGCGAGCTGCATGACACCGGCCAGCACGGCGATGGCGGCGACCCCGGCCCCGGCGCCGACCGCCTGGCGCCGTCGGCGCACGCTGCGGCGCCCCTCCCGGAGCCGCGCGCGGGAGCCCGGGGCGCCCGCCGTGGAGAGGGGCGTCACGTCGGCGGCGCCACCACCGTCCCCGGAAGGCGACGGTTCGTACGGATACATCGCTTGCGTGCCGGTGTCACCGGTTCCGGGGTACGCGGTGGGCGACAGGGTGTCGGCGCCCGCCTCGGAGAAGTGCCCGGCCCCCATGGCCAGCAGCGGCGGCACGAGGGCGAGCCCGGCGAGCAGCCCCTCCGCGGGCGTGAGCCGCGCGCCGAGGCCCCCGCAGGCCGCGCAGTCACGGGTGTGCCGCACCAGGCGCTTGCGCCACAGCGCGGACGGCCTGCCGTCCCAGGGCGCCGTCACCTGGGTGAGCGCGGGGCAGCGCGGCTCGGCGGCGAGCGCGCGTACGACCACGCGCGCGGTCTCCAGCTGGGCCTTCATGCGCTGCACCCGTACGGCGGTGTGCTCCGGGGTCAGCTCCAGGGCCGCGGCGACCTCGCCGCGGGACAACTCGCCGGCGGCCTCCAGCCACCACAGCGAGAGCAGCTCCCGGTAGTCGTCGTCCATCCAGCGCGTGGCCCGCGCGACCTCCTTGCGCTCCCCGGACAGGCCGAGCCTGAGGATCGTCACGTCCGTGAAGTCCCCGCCCGGGTCCGGCACGTCGTACGCGTCCTGGAGGCCGCTGTCGACGGGCGCGGGCCGCTGGTGGCGGCGGGTCTCGTTCATGGCGATGGCGACGAGCCAGGACCGGAACGAGGCCGGATCGCGCAGGCCGGGGAGCCCTCTGAGCATCCGCACCATGACGTCCTGCACCAGGTCGTCCACGTCCGCGTGCCCGCCGATGGCGCGGCCGACGATGTTGTACACGAGCGGCAGAAAGGCGGCGACCAGCTCGTCCTGGGCCCGCGCGTCCCCGGCTCGGCCCGCGACGACGAGAGCGGTGAGCCCGGCGCCGTCCCCCTGCTGCGGCTCCCACTGATCGTGCTGCACGACACATCTCCTGTCCTGATCGCTGCGTGGTGCTGAATACGCCCACTGCATCGGAGATCCTGCGGGGCGCGGGGGGATAACAGAAACCGCGCAGATCACTTTGAGACCTGAGTCACGTCGAGCGGGGCGGCCGGTGGGGACGTGCCGAGGGGCGGCCGAGGTGCCGCTACCGGTGCGCGACGCTCTGTTCCGGGACACCTTCGCGGTACGTGGCGTTGCGCGGGTGGTCGGGGTTGAGGAACCACTTGCGGGCCGAGGCGAGCCACCAGATGCCGCAGAAGGCGACGACGACCCCGACCGCGAGGGGGGCGTAGTTGAAGGTCTTGGCGGTGACTGGTGAGCTTTGCGGCAGCATGAAGAGCACGGTGATCACCACCACCCAGACGACGGCGATGGTGCCGACGATGGTGGACCAGGAGCCGAGGTGCCAGGGGCCGCGTTCGAAGCGCTCCCCTTGCCGCAGGCGCAGGAAGGTGGGGATGACGTAGGCGATGTACAGGCCGATGGTGGCGATCGAGGTCACGGCCGCGTAGGCGGTGGTGTTCCACAGGTAGGGCAGGCCCAGGCAGAAGGCGCCGCCGGTGGCGAGCCAGACGGCGTGGGTGGGGGTGCGGGTGGTGGGGTTGAGCCGGTGCCACACCCGGGAGAAGGGCAGGGCGCCGTCGCGGGAGAAGGCGTAGATCATGCGGGAGTTGGCGGTCACCGAGGCCATGCCGCAGAACAGCTGCGCGACGATGATCACCACGAGGAGCCACTTGCCTGCCGCCGCGCCGAGGGCGTCCATGAGGATCTGCGCCGGGGGCACGTCGGTGCTCGATCCCAGGGCTCCGGAATACGACTGGATGGCGTAGGTGAAGCCGAAGAGCAGGACGAACCCGGCCGCCAGGGAGACGAGGATCGAGCGGACGATGCCCTTGGGTCCCGCGGTGGCGGCGTCGATGGTCTCCTCGGTCATGTGGGCGGAGGCGTCGTAGCCGGTGAAGGTGTACTGGGCCATCAGCAGGCCGATGGCCACCACGTACAGGCTGGAGGTGAAGCCGGTGTTGTTGACGAACTCGCCGAAGACGAAGCGGGCCGACTGGTGGTGGTCGGGGACGAGCACCAGGGCGCCGCAGATGACCAGGACGCCCAGGATGTGCCACCAGATGGACACCTCGTTGAGGAAGGCGACGATGCGCACGCCGAAGGTGTTCAGGACGCCGTGCAGCGCCAGGATGGCGCCGAACAGGGTGATGGTGTGGCCCGGCGTGGCTTCGTAGCCGAATTGCAGGTCGAGCAGGGCGTTGAGGAAGGTGGCGGCGCCGAAGTCGATGCCCGCGGTGACCGCGATCTGGCCCAGGGTGTTGAACCAGCCGGTGAACCACGCCCAGGCGGCCGCCGAGCGTCTGGGGGCCATGCGGTGGGCCCAGAAGTACAGGCCCGCGCTGGTCGGGTACGACGAGCACACCTCCGCCATCGACAGGCCGACGAAGAGCGTCATCAGGCCGACGAACAGCCAGCCCCACATCATGACCGCGGGGCCGCCGGTGTTCATGCCGTAGCCGTAGAGCGTCATGCAGCCGGACAGGATGGAGATGATGGTGAAGCTGACACCGAAGTTGGCGCGGCCCGACATGGAGCGCGACAGCGTCTGCCGGTAGCCGAGCTGCTTGAGGCGTTCCTCGTCCGAAACGCGGGAGACATCGAGAGGCACGGGCTCTTCGTCCTTCCTTTGTACGAGGCGTATGGGGGCCAGGCGTGAGGGCGCTGCCGCTCAGCTCATCCGCGGCGGCGCCGGGAGGGGGTGCAGGCCCAGGAGCGGTGCCGCAGGAACAGTTCTCGGGCGCGGCCGCAGTAGGACCACGGGAGCCGGGTGGCGTAGGGGCCGATCGCGTCGAAGACCTCCGAGGCCTCGGTGTGACGGTTGGCGAACGACAGGGCGTGGGCCAGGTAGTTGGCGTCGTCGGCGAAGCAGGCGTGCGGGCGGGGAGCGCGGTAGCGCCACCAGCGCTCCAGCGCCAGGTCGATCTGCGGGCACTCGACCCAGGGGTGGATCATCAGCCCGTAAGCGTTCTGGTTCTCCTCCTGGCGGCGGCGGTGGGTCTCGGCGATGACCACGAGAGGGAGAACGGCAAGGGGCAGGCCTCTGGGCGCGATGGCCGCTTGTTCCTCGGCCCACCACATGGCTTCGCCGGGCCGGCCGTGGTGGGAGGAGAACAGATAGGTGAGGACCTCGTGGTGGGCTTCGCGGTTCCACGGGTCGCGCTCCTTGATCTCCGACCACACCTCCCCGAGCGCGCCGCGGTCGGGAGCGTGCGTCCGCAGGAGCGCGAGCATGACGACCAAAGGCGCCACGTCCTGTGGCCACACGTCGAGCGAGGCCCGGCACGTGGCCCAGGCCTGTTCCATCTGGGCCTGGCCCGCCTCGCGGCCGGCGATCATCGCGCGCAGGGCCTGCACGTTCGCGAGCAGGGCGAGGGCGTGGGCCGAGTGGGGCTCGGCCTCGGCCCAGGTGTCGGCGAACCTGAGGCGCGCCCCGGCCTCGGCCAGGACCTGGAGGCGGAAGATCCGCCGGTCCCAGTCGGCCCCGGTGGCGGTGAGCATGTCCCGTGGCCCTTCCCAGCGGCCCATCGAGGCATCCTCGAGCACGTGGCGCAGCACCTCGTCGTCCCGGGCCGGGTGCGTGTCGAGCGTGTTCACCATGGGCGCTCCTCCTGCACGGCAAGAGGAGCCCCTGCTCCGGAGTGCGCGGCCTCGGCGCTGGGGGAGTCGGACGCGATGGCGGCCGAGCCCCCGGAGCAGGGAGCTGGGAGGTGAGGGAAAGCGAATACTCCTTCGGGGTACTCCGACCGTGAGGGGCACATGCGGACCAACATCAAAGTAGGTACGGCCGTTCTCTTCGGTCGCCCGTGCCGACCGGGATGGACGGCCGGCCTGGCGGCAAGCGGACGCGTAGCAGTCAGCAGTTCCCAAGCAGAGGAAGTCATGAACTCCCTACGGGTATCGAGGGCCAGTCGGTTGAATTCCGGTATGAAGGGGGCGGCCGGGTGCGAGGTAACCGGAAAGTGCGGCGGAGCGGACATTTCCCGGAGTGCGAAGTGCGCGCGGTCGATTCATCGGTGATTTCAGGCATGGTGATTCCGCACCAGCTCCCTCCCGCTCGTCCCGGACGCACCCGGTCGGCCGGTCGGTCCTTCTCGGGCCGGTGCCGGCCGGCCCTTACGGGGACGGTGCGCGGGCGGGCAGTCGATGAGCCTCGGCGGTAGCGTGCGCTGCTTCCTGCTTCAACTTCCGTGCCGTCGGGGAGCGCTGGATCTTGCCTTCGGATCTTTCCTTCCCGACGTAGGGCGATGCCGAGGCCGACGCCCGCCATCTCCGCACCCGCCAAGTGCTACACCGTCGGAGCGTTCTAACTTCAAAGCCAGTGCCGGAAGTTCGATGACTTCAAGCCAGCCGTCATGGCGTCGGGCCCGGGCGCTGCCGGGAATTCTCGTCGCACTCCTATGATTTCCCTGATCGACGTAGCAGGATGCGCGGGCGGATACGGCTCAAGGGGGGTAGATCATTGCTGAACGACGAGCTTCGCCACCTGCGCGGAATCGGGATGACTGTCGAGCTGATACGAAACAAGTGGACGTACGTCGTGCTCGTCGCCCTGCTGGAGGGAGCGAAGAGCCCGGCGGAGCTGCTGGCGCACATAAACAGGGGGAATGCGCGCAATGCGGACTTGCTGAGTGAATGGGTGCTCCATGAGAAAACCCTGCTGGTCACGTTGCGGCGGATGGAGGATGAGGGGCTGGTCGCGCGCTGCCCTGCCGGGCCGCAGGGGAAAAGCGCGGTGCGCGGGCTGACGGCCATGTCGCGGGACCTGACGGAATCGCTCCGCCAGCCGGCCGCGTGGGCGGCGCGCCACTCCGGCCTTCTCCTGACGAACCCGCCAGTACGCCATGGAGTGAGCGAAGAGATGCCGTCGCCCGGGCGCCGCCTGACGTTCGAGGGCGGCAGGCGCATGCCGACCCAGGAGTGTTGGCGCAATCTTGGTGTCGTGCTCACGATGCTCCGATTGCGCTGGAGCTTCGCGGTCATCGCGAATCTGCGCAACGGCCCGTTGCGTCCCACGGGTCTCGCTGTGGCGATCAACGAAGACGTCGACCGCAACCGGCATATCACCGGTCGCCGGCACGTGTCGGACAAGGTCCTCTGGGGCACTCTGCGGCGACTGTCCGCCGACGGCGTGGTCGTCCACGAAGGGAGGGGGCGGGAGTTCGCGTCCGCCGCACGCTGTTCGCTGACCGGCGCGGGACACGACCTGCTCGCGGCCCTCACCCCTGTGGGCAGGTGGGCGGTGCGTCATGAGGGCGCACTCGTCGACGCCCTGCGCGCCCGCCTTCAGGGCTCCGAGGCTCTGTCGCCCGAGCGGCAGCTGTTCGACGCCTCGTCAGGTTCGGTGCGGTGACGCGCCTGTTGGCCCTGGTCGCCCTTTCGGGGAAGTGACTCATGGGCGAGGGCGCGGAGTCCGGCGGGGGTTAGGCGGAGGCCCCCTCCCCACTGGTGGCTCCGGCGGTCCCGCCCCCCAGGCCGGAGCTGGACGCCTGGCAGCCGTGGCCGTGGCCTCGTTGGGCTGCCCGTGGCGTGACAGTGCCCGTGCTGGCGCGTCGCGGTCGGCCGCGCCGGGTGGGCTCGCGCTCGCTGGAGGCGATGCGCCGTGCCGAGCCCCGGCGGCCGGCTCGCGCGTCGGCCCACGTAGATCGTCGGGGGTTGTCCCCACCCTCGCCCCACCGGACAGCCGGATGGCCGCGCCGTGTCGCGTACGGCACCGTGATGTCGACACGGAGCGACGCGTCACCGGCTCCCCCCGACCTCCCACCCACCGGAAGGCCCCCTCGTGCGCATCACCACCGCCACCGCCGTCGTCCTGGCCCTCGCCGCGGGAACCGCGCCGAGCGTCGTCGCGAAGGAGCGGCCCGCCACCGAGCAGGAGCGGCCGACCGTCGACGGCTACTGGCGCATGGACGGCTACGGCACCGTCATCGCGCTGCGGAACGGAACCCTCCAGGAGTACCAGACGACCTCCGTGAGCTGCCTCAAGGGCGACTCGGCCCGGCGCACGGGCGACGGGCGCTACACGGCGGCGGACGGCAGCGTCCTCACCGTCCGCACCGGGCCGGGCCGGGACCACGCCTCCCTGAGCTTCGACACCTCCGTGGGCCACCGCGGCCTGCGTCGCGTCCCGTCCCTGCCGGACGCCTGCACCCGCCCGGCCCCCAAGGGCCCCCGAGCCGCCTTCGACGTGTTCTGGCAGTCGTTCGCGGAGAACTACCCGTTCTTCGCCGCCAAGGGCGTCGACTGGGACGCCGTACGCGACCGGTACCGGCCCCAGGTGCACCAGGACACCACCAGGAAGGAACTCTTCTCGATCTTCAGCAAGATGGTGAAGCCGCTCCACGACGCCCACGTCGCGGTCATGGACGGCGACCACGTCTACGCCGAGGTCCGCCCGGGCACCGTCATGCCCTCGAAGGAACTGGACGCGAAGGTCAAGAAGTTCATCGAGAAGCGCGACCTGAAGCACGCCACGTACCGGAAGGACTTCGCCAACGGCCGGATCACCTACGCCGACCTGCCGGGCGGCCAGGGCTATCTGAGGATCTCCGGCTTCGCCGGGTACGCCTCCGACGGCGCGCCCTTCGCCGCGCACCGGGCCGAACTCGACCGGGCACTCGACACCGTCCTCACCAAGGACCGCACCCAGCGCCTGAAGGGCCTCCTCATCGACCTGCGCGTCAACGGCGGCGGCTCCGACGCCCTCGGCATCCGCATCGCCCAGCGCCTCACCGACACCCCCTACGTCGCGTACGCGAAGCGGGCCCGCAACGACCCGGCCGACCCGGGCAAGCACACCCGCCCCGAGCCCATCCGCGTCCGCCCGGCCCCCGCTCCCCGCTACACCGGCCCGATCGCCCTGCTGACCGGCGGCTCGACGGTGAGCGCGGGGGAGACCTTCACGCAGGCCCTGATGGACCGCCCCGGCAGGACCGTGCGCGTGGGCCGGCCCACCCAGGGCGTCTTCTCCGACGTCCTGGCGCGCAACCTCCCCGGCGGCATGGCCGTCTGGCTGCCGAACGAGGAGTTCCTCACCCGCACGGGCCGCACCTTCGACGGCACCGGCATCCCGCCGCACCTGGCCGAACCCGTCTTCACCAAGGAGGAGTTCGCCAAGAACCGCGACTCGGCCTTCGACCGGGCCGTGCGCGCCCTGGCCACGCGGTGAGCGGAGGAAACTCCCACCAGAGCCGCGCGGTGAGCGGCAGTAACTCCAACCAGACTCTTACGCAGATGTCTTGATGGGCCGTCAGTCAGCCGGTTGGATAGCGCGGACCCTTCGACACCGAGGGCGTTCCCGTCAACCACCGGAGGTCCGCCATGACCCCGCGCCGCGCGCGCCGCCCCGTCCTGGCCGCGCTCCTCGCCGTCGCCCTCCTGGGCGGGGTGCTGACCCCCACCGCCCAGGCCCGCCCCGTGGCCGCGCGGACCGACGACGGCATCCCCCGCCTCACCGACCGCCAGGGCCGCACCCTCACGCTGCGCGGATGGAACGTCGAGGACAAGACCCACCACGGCTCCGAGGCCCTCAGCGCGATCACGGAACGCCACTTCAGGGACCTGCGCGCCCGCGGCTTCAACGTCGCCCGCCTCCTCGTCTTCTGGGATGACCTGGAATCGCGGCGCGGCCACTACAGCAACGGCTACCTCCGCAAGATCCAGCGCGTCCTCGGCTGGGCGCACAAGCACCGGATCCAGGTCGTGCTCGACGCCCACCAGGACGTGTTCGGACCCGCCTTCGGCCACCGCGGGATCCCCCGCTGGGCGACACGGACCGACGGGCTGCCCTTCACCCCGCACCCCGACGACTGGTTCGCCGAGTACTTCGAGCCCGCCGTCCAGCGCGCCTTCACCCACCTCTACGAGGACGCGGACCTGCGGACGGCCCAGGCCCGCATGTGGCGTCTCCTCGCCGACCGCTTCGGCGGCCACCCGGCGCTGCTCGGCTACGACCTCATCAACGAGCCGATGGGCGAACCGCGCCCCGGCGAGAACCTCGCCACCGCAGCCCGCCGCATCGAGGCGACCCAGCTCACGCCCCTGTACAACCGCCTCGCGGACGCGATCCGCACCCAGGACCGCACGGCCTGGCTGTTCGTCGAACCGACCCCGATCGTCGGTGAAGGTGTCCCCACCGGCCTCGGCCGTATCGACGACGAGCGGGTCGTGTACGCGCCGCACTTCTACAACACGGCGATGGAGGCCGGCGCCGACTACGACCCCTCGGCGGGCTGGATCGAGGCCTACGAGCGGGCCGTCACCGCCTACCCCCGCGAACACTCCCTGCCGGTGGTGGTGGGGGAGTGGGGCCCCCTCAACAGTGGCCTTCCGCACATGCGCCGCTTCTACGACGACGCCCTCGCCTCACTGAACCGCTACTCCTCCGGCTGGGCGGGCTACGTGTGGTGCTACGGCGGCGGCTACTGCGCGCTCGACCGCGACGGCCGCTTCCGCACGAACAAGGAGCGCACCGCCACGCCGTACGCTCCCGCGGTCGCGGGGGACGTACGCGAGGACGTCCACGACCCGGGCACCGGCATCTACCGCCTCGCCTACCGCGCCGCGCGCCACCCCGGCACCACCGAGCTTTCGCTGCCGCCGAGCCCCACCGGATGGCGGATCCAGGTCTCCGGCCGAGGGGCACACGCCAGCGTGGACGGAGTGCCCGCGGGCCGGGCCGGCCGGGTGAAGGTGTGGGCGGCCCGCAACGCGGCGGTCGACGTACGGGTCACCCCCGGACCGGGGCGCCGCACGCACGAGTCACCCCTGCGGAAAGGGGATTGACGGGGGCGCTCAGGGCGCGGGCCAGGGGCGTGCGGACCGGCTGCCCGCTCCTGCTTCCCGGTCGTCTGGGAGTGTGTCCCCTGGGTGCCTCCACCCCCGTCCGGAACCGTGGCACCCATGACCACCATACGCATGACCTCGGCGCGCACAGGCCGCGTGGCCCTCGCTGCCGCAGCCGCCCTCGCCGTCTTCACCGCCCTGCCCACCAGCAGCGCCTACGCCGCCAACGGCACCCTCTACTACTACTCGCCCGAGTCCGGCGACCTGGAGATCAACGACCCGGACGACGGCGAGTGCTACCTCCTCCTGCAAGGCGCGGAAGGTGTCGAGAACCAGACCGACACCGTCGCCACCGTGTACTACGACCAGGGCTGCGAAGAGCCCGCGGACAGCTTGGGCCCCGGGGAGGCCCGCGGCTACTTCGAGCCCCTCCCGCACAGCGTGATGTTCGGCTGACAGCCACCCTCCCAGGACGGCGGGGCCGCCCCTCCTTGGCCCCGCCGTCCCCCCCTCACGCGCGAGGAGCCGCCTTAAGCGGCGAGCCCCCGCAGCAGCTCCGGCAGCGCCGTCCCGATCGGCTCGCGCACCAGCTCCGCGGCCCGGTCGTCGTACGGAGTCGGCTCGGCGTTCACGATGACGAGCCGCGCTCCGAAGTCCGCGGCGAGGCCCGCGAGCCCCGCCGCGGGCTGCACCTGAAGACTCGTGCCCACCGCGATGAACACCTCGCAGGCCTTCGTGACCGCCACCGCTTCGCCCAGCACCTCAGGATCGAGGCGCTCGCCGAACATCACCGTCGCCGACTTGAGGACACCGCCGCACGCCGTGCACGCCGGATCCGGATCGCCCGCCTCGACACGGGCGAGCGCCTCCTCCATCGGCCCGCGCGCACCGCAGCCGGTACACACCACCGACCGCGCCGAGCCGTGCAGTTCGAGCACCTTGCGATCCGGCATCCCGGCCAGCTGGTGCAGCCCGTCCACGTTCTGCGTGATCACGCGCACGGGGACACCGGACCGCTCGAGGTCGACCACCGCGTGGTGCGCCGCGTTGGGCCGGGCCCGCAGCGTGCGGTTCTCCCGCCGCATCTGCCACGACCTGCGCCGGATCTCCGGATCGCCCATGTAGTACTCGTACGTCACGAGCTTCTCGGCCTCGGGGTCGCGCCGCCACAGGCCGTTCGGCCCGCGGTAGTCGGGGATGCCGGAGTCCGTGGAGATGCCGGCTCCGCTGAGAAGGGCGACGAGAGGCTTGCTCATGCCACCGAGCGTAGGGCGCCCCCGCGCGGCACGGCGAACGGAATTCGCCGGGCGTCCCGCACCGCGCCCGCGCACGCGCCCGGAACCCCGCGCGCGGCCGCTCCCGGCCCGGCCCCGGGCCGCCCCCGGCTCATCCGATGGGGTGAGCTGCGTGTATCGATCCTCGCGCGCCGCCGCCGTGCGGGGATCCTGAGGCGGAAGCGGCGTGCGGGCAGGAGCTGGCATGAAGGCCGAAATTGACAGCGACGACCGGCTCCGCCGTGCGATAGAACCAGGGGTCACACATCCCAGGGCGCATCTCACCTCGCTTCCGTGGCGGTTCTGCCACGCCTCGCTCCGTCGACGGCGCGAGCACGCCGCCCCCTCCCACGACACGCCAGGGCGTCCGGCCGCGACACCGACGTCCTGACACGCCTCCCGCCACCACTCCCGCGACACACCATGCCGCCCTACGGGGTCCTCGGACCCGGCAATGGGGGAACCCATGTCCGTGCCACCGCCCGCGCAGCCCTACCGTCTGCTGCGCGCCACCGACCTGCTCGACCTCCACTTCCGCTTCCTCGGCCTACGCCTGGAGAAGCCCCTGCTCGAACCCCGCCGCCTGGTCCGCCAGAAGCCGGACAAGCCGGGCTACCTCGTTGTCACCTTCGGCCCCCAGCACGTCGTCGAGCAGGCGTTCTTCGAGATCTCCCCCGGCATCCCGGAGACCGCCGAGGCCGCCCCGGCGGGGAGCGAGCCGCGCAAGCCGCCGCCCGTGGCCTCCCGCATCGGCGGCCGCAGCGTGCTGGTGTTCGAGGTGGGAGCCCAGGCCGCCGTCACCTACACCGACACGGGCCTGCTCGAAGCCATGCGGCTGCTCCCGCTGCGCGTCGTCGACGCCGCCCGCGAACCGGCCGCCGCAGCAGGCCTCCACCGCCACTCCGTGGCCGACGCGCCCGACAATGTCTTCCGCGCCCTGCGCCTGGCCCGCACGGTGGCCGAGCTGGCCGCGCGGCACGGCACCGACGCACCCGTCGACGCCGGACTGCTCGCCGCCCCGGCCACGGAGCCGGCCGCCGGAGCCCGGCCGGAGAACCCGCTCGCGAACCCGGACGACCCGAAGACCGGCATCGAACTGCCCTACCGGCTCCTGCTGTCGCCACCCCAGGGCGCCACCTGGTCCCACAGCACCGAACTCGCCGGCCCCCCAGGCCGCGTCGAACTGTGGCACACCCGCCTGCCCGCCACCGGCGCCCGCGCCGTCTGGACACGTGACCCCGGCTTCGACCCCGCCGACCCGCACCCCCTCGACCCCGTCGGCAACGACTTCACCATGCCGATGACCCCCGAGGACCGGTCGTCCGTGGTGCACCTGACCTCCAACACCCAGCTTCCGGGCGGCTTCCGGCCGACGCCGCTCACCGGCGACAACCTCATGCTGTCCAGCGTGGGAGGCTGGCTCGACTCCCTCGGCCGCTGGGACCGGCCGCCCGCCGGGTTCAACGTCACCCAGTGGCGCCACCGCGCCTCCCTCGGCCGCGATCACTACGTACGCGTCATGTACCGGGGAAGGCTCTTCCCCTTCGGGCACCTCGCGGACCTCGTCAAGGTCACCGAGCGCAAGTTCGACCACGAGCGGCCCGACCACGCCGCCTACCTCCACCAGCGGTTCTTCATCATGGTGCGCGAGCCGGTCCGCCGCTACGGCGCCCCTGAGGACACCGACGAACTCAAACGGCTGCGCCGCCGCTTCCCGTTCACCAGCGTCCGCCTGCTCACCCTCGTCACCCCCGACCTGCACCAGCCCGTGCAGATCCTGGACGTGACCGCCGACCCCCGACAACCCAACCGGAAGTTCGCTTTCTTCCCGGAGACCGACGAGGCGTCGCCCTTCCCGTTCCAGGTGAGCATGACCGACCTCGACGGCCGCCTCGTCGAATTCCGTACGCCCATGGCCTTCGTCGGCCAGAGCGTGTACGGGAGCCGGACCGACGTGGAGAGACTGGTCACGCTCTACACCCCGGACGCGACCGCGCCGGGCCCCACGGCGCCCGACCCGGCCCACGACGCCGTCAGACGCGCCCTCGCCGACGTACGCGGCCAAGCCGTCGCCTACGCGCCGAGCGACAAGCCCGACGACACGACGCTCTCCACCGGACAGCTCATCTGGGGCGCCGTGACCACGCCGGGCCCGGTCGCCGCCGACGAGCCCCTCTTCCTGCCGGTCGTGCGCTGGGCGCGAGCCGTCGTGCCCGCCCTCAGCCGCTTCGGCACCGGCTCCGGCGGCGACCAGCCCCAGTCGGTGTTCCACCCCGACCCCTACGTGCGCGACGCCTTCACCGACGCCAACAGGGGCCAGCTGTTCATCGAACTCGTCGAGCCCTTCCGCCTGAGCTTCAGCGGGGGAGGACAGAGCACCGGGGCTCTCGCCCAGCCGAACTTCACCGTCGCGGGCCTCTCCCGGAAGACCGGCCCGGTCGCCGCCGCCTCCACGACCCCGCTCGGGCCCACGGCCGACCCGGCCGACAAGTGGGCCAACCTCCTCCAGGGCCGGTTCAACCCGCTCGACTACTTCAAGGAGATCGCCGGCGCCAAGCTGTTCGGGTTGTTCCCGCTGTCGGAGATCCTCAAGGAAGCCGGCCTCGACAAACTCAAGGCGCCGAACTTCCTCACGGCGACCGTCAACGCCGTCACCGGATTCCTCAACGACCTGCGCGGTCTGCGCGACACGCTGGCCGCCGTCCAGGAACAGTTCCCGCAGACCGCCGACCGTGTCGTCCGCGTCGTCGACACCGCGACGCGCTTCGTCGAGGTGCTCCTCGCCTACATCACGAGCAACCTGGAGCACCACCCCGCCCCCACGCGCATCGAAGAGGTCGACGCGGCCTTCCGCGCCTTCGCCGACGCCCTCCGGGACCTGCGCGTCAACCTGCCCGCCACGGTCGAGACCGGAGTGCGGCAGCTGCTCACCCGCATCGCCGAAGCGACCGCCACCTACGAGACCGGAGCGGGCCAGGTCATCGCGCTGCGGGACGCCATCAAGGCGGCCGCGCTCGGCGCCAGGCTGCCGGACGTCGTCAACTCCCGCATCCAGTGGCAGCCGGACCTCAGGGCGTGGACACCGGGCGTGACGGAGATCCCGCAGCACGAGAAGGACGCCGTCTTCTGGCCCGTGGGCAAGCTGACCCTCGTCGCGGACCTGCGCGGCTCCCTGCGCCCCGACGTGCCCCAGGCCGCCGACGTCACCTGCACGCTGGACGACTTCAGGCTGCGCATGGTCCCCGAGTTCCCCGCGATCGCCCTGGACTTCGAGCGCATCCGCTTCACCATGCGCGCGGGGAAGAAGCCCGACGTCGAGGTCAAGTTCCGCGGCGTCAACTTCATCGGACACCTGGACTTCATCCAGACCCTGCGCAACCTCATCCCGCTCGACGGCTTCAGCGACCCGCCCGCCCTCACCGTCGACAGCTCCGGCATCCGCGCCACCTACTCGATGCAGCTGCCCAACGCGGCCGTCGGCGTCTTCAGCCTGGAGAACCTCTCCCTGAACGCGATGCTCTCCGTGCCGTTCATCGGCGACACCCCCCTCCAGGCAGGCTTCTCCTTCTGCCGCCGCGAAGCGCCGTTCCGCCTCACCGTGTCGATGCTCGGCGGGGGCGGCTACTTCGGGATCGTCCTGAACCCCAAGGAAATCGCCGTCCTGGACGCCGCCATCGAATTCGGCGCCGCGGTGTCCATGAACTTCGGCGTGGCCAGCGGCAGCCTGTCCGTGATGGCGGGCGTCTACTTCCGGCTCGAACTCAAGCCGGTCAAACCCGACCCCCAGAGGCCGACGCACGAGGAGATCCGCCCCGACATCAAACTCGTCGGCTACCTCCGCGCCCGCGGCGAGGTCGACGTCCTCGGCATCGTCTCCGCCTCCATCGAGCTGTACCTCGAACTCGGCTACGAAGGCGGCTACGCCGTCGGCCGCGCCCGCCTCACCATCAGCATCGAGATCGGCTTCTTCGAGCGGTCGGTGACGATCCGCTGCGAGAGGAAGTTCGCCGGCGGCGGCAAGCTCACCGGGTTCGCGGGCGCCGCCCCGGCGCTGACGCCGCCGTCGTTCGCCGACCTCATGTCGCCGTACACCGACCCGGTCACGGGCGCCCGCGTCGACCCCGTCCTCGACTACTGCACGGCCTTCGCGGAGGTGAACTGACCATGGTGGACACCATCCGATGGACCGTCCTTCCCGACGGCGTCATCGAGGGCGACACCGTACGCGTGTCCGTCCTCGTCACCCCGGACCTGACCGGCATCACCCGGCTCGGCCAGTCCGACGCGTTCATCAGGTGGCCCGAGCGGCTGAACACCCTGCTGCCCGGGCTGCGGTTCGAGTTCGACCAGCCCGGCGGCACCCTCGTCACGGAGCACGAGCCCACCGGCCGCTACCCCGCCGCCGACCTCGACGTATGGAAGGCCCTGTTCAACGACACCACCCCGGTCCGCCCGCCGCCGCAGTCGGCCGCGCTCGCCGCCGATGCGCCGCGCACGCTGCGCTCCTTCCCCGGCAAGATGGTGCACGACGAGATCACCAGCGTGTACCAGGCCGTCGCGGTGACCACGACGCGCAGCCGCCTCGGCGGCGAATGGGCCCGCCAGGAGAGCCTCCTGTGCGAGGAGCCCCCCACGGACCACCGCGGCTGGGAGATGCCCGCCCTCTACCTGATGCCCGACATCATCTCCGAGCAGGTCCTCGGCATCGGCAGGGAGCTGTCCCTCGGCTACGCGGCGGTGCAGCGGGCACTCACCCCGCACAGCGACGACCCACGGGACGCCGACGACCTCACCCCCCGCTTCATGGACCGTACGACCGAGGTGTACAACCAGTCCGCGCACCAGCACATGCTGCCCCTGGCCGAGGCCGCCCTGTTCTACGACCGGCTCAAGCCGTCCGCCGAAGCCCTCGCCGAGGAAACGGAGGAGGAAGAGCACCGCGTCGACTTCCACGAGGCGTGCGGCCTGCTCGGCGACTACCCGGAGCTGCAACGCAGGTTCGGCCTCGTCATCGACCGGCGGTTCACGCTGCCCGCGGGCGTGCCCGACGGCGCCCGCGTCCGGGTGCGCTTCGCCGACGAGGACCCCGGCATCCCCGGACGTCCCTGGACGACCATCCGGCTCGTCCGGGGCAGCGTCTTCGAAGCGGGCACCACCCACCAGGGCCTCATCACCGGCAGGATGCTGAACCTCGGCGCCCCCGACACCTGGCACCTGACCGAACTGGACGTGGACGGGGCGGCCCTGAAGCACCTCGACTACGCCCGCACCATCGCCGCCCTGCACCGCCGCGACGTACCGGCGAGCCCCGGCTCCGTCGCCCACCAGGTCGCGGGCACCGCCACCCCGGCCGCACGCGGCGGCGGCATCACCCTCATGCACACCGACCGCGACCGCCATCTGGCCGGGCAGATCGGCACCGACCTCAAGCGGCGCACCAGCGGCGAAGCGGGCGACCTGACCGCCGAGAACCTGGTACGCGGCTACCGCGTGGACATCGGCACCATCGACCCGGCCACCGGCGCCGTCCGCCAGTGGCAGTCCCTGCTGCGCCGCCGCGGCCGCTACACGATCCGCTGGCCCGGACAGCGGCCCCTCACCCTCCAGGTCCGCCCGGACGAGGGCCTGGTGCGCGCCAGCGCCGTGACGGCCGTGTCCGCCGGGGCGCGGGAGCTGTACGGCCACCAGGCCGTCTTCGGCTGGCACGGCTGGAGCCTCGCTGCGCCCCGCCCGGGCCGCACCATCGGGCTGGACAACGAGCCGGAGGCACCCGCCCCGCCCGTGTCACCGGACGTGCCCCTGGAGACCCGGTTCACGGCGGAGCCCGGCTCGCTGCCCGCCCTGCGCTACGGCCGCACGTACCGCATGCGTGCCCGCGTCGTCGACCTCGCGGGCAACAGCGTCGACCACACGGCGAGCACACCCGACGCCGTCCAGTCCGACGCGATCACCTACGGCCGCTGGGAGCCCGTCCCGCAGCCCGTGGTGGTGCCGCTCCTGCCGTTCAACGAAGGCGAGTCCACCGAGCGCCTGGTCATCCGCAGCACCGTCACCGACGATGGCCGCCACGTCCCGCCCGACGAGTACGTCCTGTGGCGCTCCGACGTCCCCGACCACAAGGCGCGCTCCGACGTCGACGGCCTCGATCGCCAGTACAAGCCCATCGCCGAACGGCACGTGGCACCCCCGAAGACCGCCTTGCAGATGGCCGAGGAACACGGCGTGTTCGACGACGCCTTCGGCGCCGCCAAGCCCGACCGGGTGCGCGAGGAGTACTTCGCCGCCGCCTCCCGCGAGTCCGGGTCCTTCCTGGACACCGTCGTACGCGACCCGCAGTGGCCGCACCTCGCACGCGACCTGCTGCTTGAGGGCTCCATCCACGTCGCCAAGCACGACGTGCACGACCCGCTGCCCGTCACCCCGCTGCCGCTCGCACGCCGCGGCGCAGGCCTCGAACAGGGCGAGTTCATCGTGCACGACACCCACCAGCTGCTGCTTCCCTACCTCCCGGACGTCCTCGCCGAGGGCGTCATGCTGCGCGGCCTGCCCGGCGACCGGGAGAACCGCAAGATCCCCTTCCCCGGCCCCTGGCCCCAGGCCCGCCCCTTCAAGATCCGCATCCGGGAAGGCAGCGGCGAACCGCACTGGGACGGCCTCATCGAGCGCGTCCTGGAGGTGTACCTGCACAAGGGCGAGATCGCCACGGTCCGCCTGAGCTGCTACCTGGACCCGGAGAAACTCCCCCTGCTGCGCCAGTGGGGGCTGCTCACCGAGTCCTCCTTCTGGCAGGACCTGCGCGAGCGCGACCGGACGTTCCTCACCCGGGCCACCGCCGACGGCGAGAACTGGATGCTCACGCCGTGGACCGAGATCACCCTGGTGCACGCCGTGGAGAAGCCCGTCGAGCCACCGCGCCTCGCCGAACTCGCCGCCTCCCGCACGGCCGAACAGACCGCGTCCGACATCACCCTCCAGGTCACCAGCCACGCCGAGAGCACCGGACACGTCGAGGTGGACGCCCGCTGGAGCGAATGGCTCGACGACGTCACCCAGGACGCACCCACCCGCGTCGACGGGCGCAAGCTCCTCCAGGACATCACCCTCGACTACACCGACTACACGGAACGGGTCACCCGCACCCACGAGTTCGGCGACACCCGGCACCGCAACGTCCGCTACACGCCGACCGCCGTCACCCGCTTCCGCGAGTACTTCCACCCCACCATCACCGACGACCGCGCCAACGTCACCCGCCTCGGCCCGACCGCGCCGCCCCTGCCGGTGCCCAGCTCCCGCAGGCCCGAGCCGCCCGCCGTCGCCTACGCCGTGCCGACCCTGCGCCACGACCGCAGCGTCGACCAGGAGCGGGCCGCGGTCACCCAGCGCCGCCGCCCCGCGGGCCTGCGCGTCTATCTGAACCGCCCCTGGTACTCCTCCGGCGACGACGAGATGCTCGCCGTCGTCCTCGACACGGGCACCGCCCTGCCCGACACCCTCGCCACCCGTTGGGGCGTCGACCCCGTCTGGGCCGACACCACCGTCCTGCCGCGCCCGCAGGCCACGCACTTCCCGAACGCGGAGAAGCGCCCGACCGGTCTGCGCCTGCCCGGCTCACCCGACACGGCCCCGGTCCTGGTCGACGCCGCGGCCTTCACCCCGTCGTACGACGAGGGACGCAAGCTCTGGTACGTCGACATCGACGTGGACTTCGGCGGCAGCGCGGCCACCACCTACTTCCCGTACCTGCGTCTCGCCCTCGCCCGCTACCAGCCGTACGCGATCGACCCGCTGCACCTGTCGAAGGTGGAACGGGCGGAGTTCGCCCAGCTCCTGCCACCGCGCACGCTCACCGGGCGACGCGAGGGCAGCCTGCTCACCCTCACCCACACCGGCCCGGCCACGTACAACGAACTCGGCGAGATCAGCGGCACGGGCACCACCGCGGCGGCTGCGTGCCGCCGGGTCACCCTCACCCTCCAGAGCCGGGCGAGCCTGGGGAAGGACGACATGGACTGGAAGCAGCTGGGCACCCCGGTGGACCTGGCCTGCCGCGCCGACGGCACGGGCTTCGCCTGGTCCGGCGGCATCACGGCCCCCACCGGCCAACCCCTCACCCTGTACCGGCTGCTCGTCGAGGAGCACGAGCTGTACCGCACCGACAAGGACACGGCGACCGACACCGTCACCGTCAACGGCACGCCGGTGCCGGCCGCCCGGCGCCTGGTGCACGCCGACTACTTCGAGCTGACCGTCGGCCTTGTGGGCCGGATCGACTTCAAGCTGTAGGACACCGGCCGCCGCGAGAGGACTCGGCCGTGCTGCGGAACGCGGACGGGCCCCTCGCGGCGGGACGGGACCACACGCCTCTACTGCTACTCTCTGTTATCGACTGATCATCGTGAGCGACTTGCAGAGGTGTGCGTGAAGGTCACCTGCGTCGGAGGCGGGCCCGCCGGTCTCTATCTCTCCATCCTGCTGAAACGGCAGGACCCGGCCACCGAGATCACCGTCCACGAGCGCAACCCGGAGGGCTCCACCTACGGCTGGGGCGTCACCTACTGGCGCGGGCTCCTCGACAAGCTCCACGAGCACGACCCCGTATCCGCGCGCGCGGTCGAGGAGCACTCGGTGCGCTGGCGCGACGGCGTCGCCCACGTCGGGGACCGGACCGCGCGCCACCGCGGCGACGAGGGCTTCGGCATCGGCCGCCACCGGCTCCTCGAACTGCTCGCCGCACGGGCCCGGTCCCTCGGCGTCCGGCTGGAGTTCGGCCACGAGGTGACGGCCGACGCGCTGCCCCGCGACGCCGGCCTGGTCGTCGCCGCCGACGGTCTCCACAGCACGCTGCGCGGCCGGAACGCGGACCACCACGGCACCCACGTCACCGCCGGGCGCAACCAGTACATCTGGCTCGGCACCACCAAGGTCTTCGACGCCTTCACCTTCGCCTTCGTGGAGACCGACCACGGCTGGATCTGGGCCTACGCGTACGGCTACGGCGCGGAGGGCAGCACCTGCGTCGTCGAATGCGCCCCGGAGACCTGGGCCGGGCTCGGCCTCGACCGCGCCGACGAGGCCGAGGGCCTGACCCTCCTGGGCAAGCTCTTCGCCCGCCTCCTGGACGGGCACCCCCTGATCGGCCGCTCCTCCACCGACGGCCGCGCCCAGTGGCTGACCTTCCAGACCCTCACCAACCGGCGCTGGTACCACGACAACGTCGTACTCCTCGGCGACGCGGCCCACACCACGCACTACTCCATCGGCGCGGGCACCACCCTCGCCCTGGAGGACGCCATCGCCCTGGCCACCGCCCTGCGCGCCCACGCCACGCTCCCGCGGGCCCTCGCCGCCTACCAGCGGGAGCGGGCAGGCGCCCTGCTGTCCGTGCAGAGCGCGGCCCGCCTCAGCGCCCAGTGGTACGAGAACCTGCCGCGGTACATCCACCTGCCCCCGCACCGCATGTTCGCCCTGCTCGGCCAGCGCCACTCACCGTTGCTGCCGTACGTACCGCCCCAGCTCTACTACGGCCTCGACAAGGCCGCCGGGCAGGTCGAGGCGCTGCGCCGGTTCAAGCGGTGGCTGGGACCCAGGCTCGCCCGCACCGCGCACCAGCGGTCCTCGACGGGCCGCGACTAGCGGCGCGCGGCGGCACGGTCCGGGCCGGCTTCCGGCCCGGACCTCCGGCCCCGCTCAGGCCCGGGGCGGGTTGTCCTGGCCGCCGCCCTGCTCCCTGTCCGCGCCCAGCTGCTGCCTCAGCTTGTCCTGGGCGGTGTCGACCTGGCTGCTGTACTTGCCCTGCGTCTTGTCGTCGACGAAGTCTCCGGCCTTGTCGATGCCCTGGCCCGCCTTGTCCTCGTGGCCCTTCAGCATCTGCTTGAGCTTGTCCATCACAGACATGGGATGTCTCCTTGCCGTGTCGCCCCTGTCTCCAGGTTCACCGCGCGCCGACCGATCCGCATCCCGTGCGGCGGAAAACCCCGTGCGTCACCGGAGCCCCGGGCGCTACCGTCCCGGCATGCCCCATGAGGACGGATACTTCGCGGAAGACGTCGCCGCCACCTACGACGAGTCGTCGGCGGACATGTTCCGCCCGGAGGCGGTGGACCCGGTCGTCGACGTCCTCGCCGATCTGGCGGGCGAGGGACAGGCGCTGGAGTTCGGCATCGGCACGGGCCGCATCGCCCTGCCGCTGGCCCGGCGCGGCGTCCCGGTGCACGGCATCGAGCTGTCCCGCGCCATGGCGTCCCGGCTGCGGAACAAGCCGGGCGGCGACGCCGTCGGCGTGACCATCGGCGACTTCGCCACCACCCATGCCGAGGACGCGCGCTCCGCCTCCGTGGTCTACCTCGTCTTCAACACGATCAACAACCTCACCACGCAGGACGCCCAGGTGGCCTGCTTTCACAACGCCGCCGCCCATCTGCGCCCGGGCGGCCGCTTCGTGATCGAGGTCGGCGTGCCCGACCTGCGCCTCCTGCCGCCGGGCCAGACCGCCGTACCGTTCCACATCAGCCCCACCCAGTGGGCCTTCGACACCTACGACGTCGCCACGCAGGCGATGAGTTCGCACTACGTCACGATCGTCGACGGCCGTGCCGAGCACCGCTCCCTCCCCTTCCGGTACGTGTGGCCCGCCGAGCTGGACCTGATGGCGCGGCTCGCCGGGCTGCGGCTGCGCGACCGCTGGGAGGACTGGCACGGCAAGCCCTTCACCAGCGAAAGCACCAGGCACGTCTCGGTGTGGGAGAAGCCCGTCGACTGACCTGGCCGGGCCGGCTCGTCGTGCGGCCGGGCCCGTACGCCGGCTGGCCGGCCGGTCAGCGCCCGGCCAGCAGCGTGTCGACCGCCCGCCCGAACAGCCACGACGCCGACCGCGCCACCACGGGATCCAGCGCCCCGGGCAGCCATCGCACCCGCAGCTCCTCACGCCAGATCACCCGCGCACCCCCGCCGGACCCCTCGGGACCCACCTCGATCTCGGCCCACCCGGTGACGAACGAGCCGCGCTTGACCAGACGGCAGGTCCCGCGCCCGCCCCGCGGCGGCTGCCAGACCACGACCTCCATCAGGTCGTCGAACGCCAGCGGCCCCACGCCGGACCGCGCGGTCAGCCGGGTGCCCGCACCATCTGGTGCCCCGGTGACGGTGACCCTGGTCAGGGGCATGGCCTGGCCGTGCCGCTCCCAGTCCGTCAGCCGCCGCCACGCCTCGTCGGGACTCAGGGGCGTGGTGCGCTCGACGCGGAAGAGGGCCATATGCCGATCGTAGGCAGGCCGCCGGGCCGCCGGAGCCTTCAGCGGGCCCACTCCGGCTTCCAGATGGCGCTGTCCGGCGCCTTCGGCCGCACGGAGACGAGGTGGTCGCGCAGCGTCGCCAGGGCCGGGTGCGGGTTGTCGGCGCGCCAGAGCAGCGAGTGCGGGTAGACCGGGGTGGGGTCGCGCAGCGGGACGAGCCGCATGTCATGGCCGACGGGCCAGACGAGGGGAGTGCGCTCGCTGAGGAACGTCGCGAGGGACGCGGAGTCCACGATCGTGTCGAGGAGGGCCTCGACCCCGAAGTCGGGGCCGATGGCGTCGATGGACAGGCCGAAGGTTTCCGCGAGCGCGTCGTAGTACGCGGCCCACTCCGTGCCCGGCGCGTTGCCCGGCATCCAGATGCGGTGCCCGGCCAGCTCGGCGAGCGTGACCGAGGACGCGGAGGCGAACGGGTGGGCGGGCCCGGTGAACAGGAGCTGCGGCTCGTCGAACACGGGCAGCGCCCTGACGCCGTCCGGAAGCCGCCGGCCCGGCATGGTCACCGCCCGGAACGTGGCGTCGATGGTGCCGGAGGCGAGGGCCTCGACCGCCGCGTCCACGCCGTACAGCGTGACGACGTCCAGCTCCACCTCGGGGTGCGCGCGGTGGAAGTCGCGCACCAGGCCCGCCGTCGCGACCCGGCGGCCGACCACGTCCACGCGCAGGGCGCGCCGGCCGGGGCGCACGGACGCCGCCGCCCGCTCCTCGGCCAGGAGCAGCGCCCGGGCGTGCGGCAGGAACGCCTGCCCGTCGATGGTGAGCCGGGCCCCGCGCGGCGTGCGGGCGAAGAGGCGCACCCCCAGCTCCTCCTCCAGCGCGGCGACGCGCTTGGAGACGGCCTGCTGCGTGAGCGACAGATCCACGGCGGCCTTCTGGAACTGCCCGGCCTCGGCGGCGACGACGAAGGTGCGTACGGCGTTGAGATCCACAGCGCCCAGCCTAGTGACACAACGCGTGGTTGTGGCTCGCCGGTCGGACGGTTGTTTGATCCCGGGGCTTGGCGCTCGCTTGGATGACGCGGGTCAACGAAAGGTTGCCCAGACCGGTTGACCGGGGCCACGGCACCCGGGCCGGAGGGAATCTGCCCCGCGCTCCGGAGGTGACGCACCCGTGCCCGACTCCTTCGTCCACCTGCACAACCACACCGAGTACTCGATGCTGGACGGCGCCCAGAAGCTGAGGCCCATGTTCGACGAGGTGGCCCGGCAGCGGATGCCCGCCATCGCCATGAGTGACCACGGCAACATGTTCGGCGCCTATGAGTTCGCCCGCGTGGCCAAGGAGTTCGACACCGTCAAGCCGATCATCGGCATCGAGGCGTACATGGCACCGTCCTCGCGCTTCGCGCGCAAGCAGGAGTTCTGGGGGCCGGGCGGCCGCCGCGCCGTCGGCGACGGCGGCGAGGGCTCCAAGGACGTCTCCGGCGGCGGCCGCTTCACCCACATGACCATGTGGGCCCGGAACGTCCAGGGCCTGCGGAACCTCTTCCGGCTCAGCACCCGGGCCAGCTACGAGGGCCAGTTCCCCGCGGGCAAGCCGCGCATGGACCGGGAGCTGATCGCCGAGCGCCCGGACGGCATCATCGCCACCACCGGCTGCCCCTCCGGCGAGATCCAGACGCGCCTCAGGCTGGGCCAGTACGACGAGGCGAAGGCGGCCGCCGCGGCCTGGCAGGACCTCTTCGGGCGCGAGCACTACTTCCTGGAGCTGATGGACCACGGCCTGGACATCGAACGCGGCGTCCGCGAGGGGCTGCTGCGCCTGGCCGGCGAACTGGGGCTCCCTCTGCTCGCCACCAACGACGCGCACTACGTCACCGAGGACCAGGCCGACGCCCACGACAACCTGCTGTGCATCGGCGTCGGCAAGAACAAGGACGACCCGAGGCGCTTCCGCTTCAACGGCTCCGGCTACTACCTCAAGAGCGCCACCGCCATGCGCGCGCTCTTCTCGGAGCTGCCGGAGGCCTGCGACAACACCCTGCTGATCGCCGAGAGCGTCGAGCCCTACGACGACGTCTTCGACCACGTCGACGAGATGCCGCGCTTCCCGGACGTCCCCGCCGGCGAGACCCAGGAGTCATGGCTGCGCAAAGAGGTCATGAAAGGCCTGGTCCTGCGCTACGGCGACCCGGTCCCCGCGCCCGTCATGGACCGCTTCGAGACCGAGATGTCCGTCATCGGGCCCATGGGCTTCAGCTCGTACTTCCTCGTGGTCGCCGACATCTGCCGGTACGCCCGCGACAACAGGATCCCCATCGGACCCGGCCGCGGCTCGGCGACCGGCTCCCTCGTCGCCTACGCGACCCGCATCACCGAGCTGTGCCCCCTGGAACACGGCCTGCTGTTCGAGCGGTTCCTGAACCCCGAGCGCATCAACCCGCCGGACGTCGACCTCGACTTCGACGACCGCCGGCGCGACCGCATGGTCCGCTACGTCACCGAGAAGTACGGCGACGAGTACACCGCCTTCGTGAACACCTTCGGCACCATCAAGGCCAAGAACGCGATCAAGGACTCCTCACGCATCCTCGGCTACCCGTACGCCCACGGCGAGCGCATCACCAAGGCGCTCCCGCCGGACCAGAACGGCAAGTCCGCCCCGCTGGCCGCCGTCTTCGACCCCGCCCACCCGCGCTACGCCGAGGCCGGGGAGATCCGGCAGCTGTACGACACCGAGCCGGACGTCAAACGGGTCATCGACACCGCGCGCGGCGTGGAGGGCCTCACCCGCGGCACCGGCGTGCACGCCGCGGCCGTGATCCTGTCCAAGACGCGTCTGACCGACCGGATCCCGCTGCACATGCGGGCCGCCGACGGCGCGAAGATCACCGGCTTCGACTACCCGTCGTGCGAGGCGATGGGCCTGATCAAGATGGACTTCCTGGGGCTGCGGAACCTCGGCGTCATCGACCAGGCCATCGAGAACATCCGGGAGAACCGCGGCGTGCGCCTGGCCACCGTCGACCCGGGCGACGGCGACCCGGCCACCGTCGTGATCCCGCTCGACGACGCCAGGACGTACCGGCTGCTCGCCGACGGCAACACCTTCGGCGTCTTCCAGCTCGACGGCGGCGGCATGCGGGCCCTGCTCAAGCTGATGGAACCCACCCGCTTCGAGGACATCGCGGCCGCCAACGCCCTCTACCGCCCCGGCCCCATGGCCGCCAACGCCCACACCAACTACGCGCTGCGGCAGAACGGCAAGCAGGAGCCCGCCCCCATCCACCCCGAGCTGAAGGAGGCCCTCGAACCGATCCTCGGCTCCACCCACCACCTGCTGATCTTCCAGGAGCAGATCATGGCCATCGCCCGGCAGCTCGCCGGGTACACCCTGGGCGGCGCCGACATGCTGCGCCGCGCGATGGGCAAGAAGAAGCCGGAGGTCCTGGCCGCCGAGTGGGAGAAGTTCCACGGCGGCATGCGCGCGAACGGGTTCTCCGACGAGGCCGTCCAAGCCCTCTGGGACGTGATGCTGCCGTTCTCCGGCTACGCCTTCAACAAGTCCCACACCGCCGGATACGGCCTGGTGTCGTACTGGACCGCCTACCTCAAGGCGAACTACCCCGCCGAGTACATGGCCGCCCTGCTCACCTCGGTCGGCGACGACAAGGACAAGGCCGCGGTCTATCTGGCCGACGCCCGCAAGAACGGCGTCCGGGTCCTCCAGCCCGACGTGAACGAGTCCCTCGCGGAGTTCACCGCGGTCGGCGACGACGTGCGGTTCGGACTGCGCTCCGTGCGCAACGTCGGCGACAGCGTCATCGAAGCCGTCGTCGACGCCCGCCGCCGCAGGGGGAAGTTCACCTCCTTCTGCGACTTCCTCGACAAGGCCGAGCTGCCCGCACTGCCCAAGAGGGCCGTGGAATCCCTGATCAAGGCCGGTGCGTTCGACTCGCTCGGGCACTCCCGCAAGGGCCTGACCGCCGTCCACGAGGCCGCCATCGACGCGATCACCCCGGTGAAGAAGGCGGCCGCCTTCGGCCAGGACGTCCTGTTCGCGCACCTCACGGGCGGGCGGGAGACCCCCGCGCCGCCCTTCGGCCTGGACTTCCCCCTCGACCCGTCCGAGTGGCCGCGCAGGCAACTCCTCGCGACCGAACGCGAGATGCTCGGCCTCTACGTCTCCGCCCATCCGCTCGACGGCGCCGAGCACATCCTCACGGGCGCGCGGGACCGCACCATCGCCGAACTCCTCGCCTCCGGCCGCACCGGCGACGATGTAAGGCTCTCCGGTCTGATCACCGGCATCCAGCGCAAGGTGACCAAACAGGGCAACGCCTGGGCGATCGTCCAGCTCGCCGACCGCGACGCGAGCGTGGAGGTCCTCTTCTTCCCCGCCGCCTACCGACTGGTCCAGGACGCCCTGGCCGCGGACGCCGTCATCTCCGTCAAGGGCAAGGCCGAGGACCGCGACGGCACCCTGAACGTCTTCGGCCGGGAACTCACCGTGCTCGACGTGTCCTCCGCCGAGCACGGCGGCAGGCCCACCGTCCTGCTCGCCCTGCCGGCCCACCGCGTCACCGAGGCAGCCGTGGCCGACCTCAAGCGGATCCTCGCCGCCCACCCCGGAGAGAGCCCCGTCCACCTCACCGTCCGCGGCCCGCGCAAGACCACCGTCTACGCCCTGGAGGCGAGGGTGGACGCCGCCGCCCTCGCCTCCGACGTCAAGGGCACCTTCGGGGCCGACGCGTGGGCGGGCACCGGGTGACCCCTCGGGGCGGATCCGCTAGCCGCCCACCACCGGGTAGTGGTCGGAGAGGTCGGTGTAGGTGTACTGCTTGCCCCAGCTCGACACCGTCCAGGGGGCGCTTTGCTCCTTGACCACGTCGTTCTTCCACCCCGACGGGCGGGCGTGCCCCTGGCGGTGCAGGACGTGATCGAGGTCCTCGCGGGGGTCGCTCGGGTAGCGCTCGGCGGCGATCGAATTGTCCCGCGTGTCGAAGGAGTACGGGTGTCCCGTCCGCTCGTCCGCGGGCACGAGGCCCGCGTCGGTGAGCATCGAGGCGTACTCCGGGCTGTGCGAGTCCACGTTGAAGTCGCCCGCGACCAGGACCTGCTCGTTCGCCGGGATGCGCTTGGCGTCCAGGAACGCGTCCAGCTCCTTGAACTGCTTGGCGCGCGTCGTGGCCGCCTCGCCCGCCGAGCAGCCGGGGTCGGTGGACTGGGCGTGGGTGCCGACCACGTGCACCTTCGCGCCGTCCACGTCCAGGACGGCGTACGCGAAGCCCTTGTTGGAGTGGTAGTCCGCGCCGCAGGCGTCCTTGTAGACGTACTGCTCCTTGCGCACGATCGGCCACTTGCTGAGGACCGTCACGCCGCCGTCCTCCGGAGTCAGCGCGGAGTACGCGCCCCCGGTGGCGTCCCAGCCGGACTTGCCCCGGCCCACCACGGGCGTCTGGTGCGGGTAGAGCGCCGAGGCGTTCTTCTGGAGGGCGTCGGACGAGGAATTGTCGAACGCCTCCTGCAACACGACGACGTCGTTGCCCCGGAAGAAGCCGGCGGCGGGTATCTCCTTGGCGCGGTGGTCCTGCCCCCAGTTCGGGTACAGCGTCTTGCTGAACAGGAAGGCGTTGTACGTGAGCACCTTCAGACGGGGCGTGTCGGCGGCCGACGCGCTCGGGGCCGTCGCGACCAGCGTCGCCGTCGCGGCGAGGGCCACGGCGACGGCGCCGCCCAGGCAGGTGCGCGGGGTGGAGTGGGGCACGGAAGTCTCTCCCTGTGGGGGTGGGGACGGGGCCGGCGGGACGTGCCGGCGTGGTCATCCAAAGCGCCGCGGGTTACGACGGGTTGACGTGCGGGTGAGCGTGGAGAGGATCATGAGCCGCCGCCGGTCACAGGGAGGGCGCCTGAGTGCGGCGCACGCACTCCGTGATCACGTCGCCCAGACTGCCCGTACGCTCCAAGAGGTCCCGCTGGACGCGGGCCCCCGTCCCGTGCTCCAGGAGCCGCGCCGTCTGCTCGCGGACCAGGGCGAGGTCCCCGCTGTCGTCGAGCGCGTCGCTCACATGCTCGACCAGGGTCCGCACCACCTCCGCGCCGGGAACCGGCCGCATCGACAGCGGATGGAGGAGGGCCTCGTCCAGGCCGGAGCGCGCGGCCCGCCACGCGGCGAGCCGCAGCAGGCTGACGCCGTGCCCCAGCGGCGGCGTGCCCGCGCGCCACTCCCGCGCGGCCGTCTCGACGAGGGCGCGGGCGAGCGCGGCGACGAGGACGGTGGTGCCCGCGTCGAGGCAGACGTCCGCCACCCGGATCTCCACGGTGGGATAGCGGTGGGAGAGCCGGGCGTCGAAGTAGACCATGCCCCGGTCGCGCAGCACCCCGGTGGTCACCATGTCGCTGACCTGCTGCTCGTACCGCTCGGCCGTGCCGAAGATCTCGGTGGGGCCCGCCATGGGCCAGCGCCCCCACACCCTGCTGCGGTAGCTGGCGTACAGAGTGTCCTGCCCCTGCCAGAACGGTGAATTGGAGCTGAGCGCGACGAGGACCGCCAGCCACGGCCTGATCCTGTCCACGACGGCCACGCCCTCCTCGTCCGACTCCACCGAGACGTGGACGTGGCAGCCGCAGGTCAGCTGCTCCTGGGTGGTGAGGCCGAACTGCTCCTCCATCCACTGGTAGCGGCCGCCCACGTTGACCGAGGGGCTCGCGGGCAGGGGAGAGGTGGCGAGCGCGGCCACCGCGGCGCCCACGTCCCCGGCGTGCCGGGCCGCGTCCGCCCGCCACCGGACGATCTCGGCGGACAGGCTGTCCATGTCCGACTGCGGCCGCGTGGCGAACTCGATCTGGTGGCCGTGCAGCTCCTTCTCGAAGGCCTCGTCCTCGGTGTACTCACCTTCGTAGTCCGGGCCCCCGCCGCCGTCCCCGTCAGCGCCGCCCCGCTCGGCGGAGCCGGGGCTCCCGGCGGTGTCCCTCGCGGCCCGGGCCAGGACGGCCGTCGACAAGGCGCGCGGCTCCCCACTCGCACGGTCGAACAGGAGAAGCTCTTCCTCCACACCCACGGTACGCAACAGACGCCACCTCTCCGGCCCGCCTACTTCGGACTGAGGGGGCCACTCGGTACCCAGTACCCCGACTCCGGGGGCGCAGCCGTGCGCCGTCCTCCGTCCGTACTCGTAGGTTTCAGCCGGGCCAGTAAGGCAAAAGCGTAGATTATGGTGAAAATCGGCTACACGATGATGACCGAGCAAGCGGGACCGCGCTCCCTCGTGGAGCACCTGGTCGCCGCGGAGGGCGCCGGGTTCGACTTCTCGGTGACCTCCGACCACTACTTCCCGTGGCTGGAGGAGCAGGGACACTCACCGTACGCGTGGAGCGTACTCGGCGCCGCCGCGCAGGCGACCTCGACGATTCCGCTCATGACGTACGTGACCTGTCCGACGGTGCGGTACCACCCCGCCGTGGTGGCCCAGAAGGCCGCCACGATGCAGCTGCTCTCGGAGGGCCGCTTCCGGCTCGGCCTCGGCAGCGGCGAGAACCTCAACGAGCACGTGGTCGGCGCCGGCTGGCCCGCGCCGAAGGTCCGCCTCGAGATGCTCGAAGAGGCCGTCGAGATCATCCGGGCGCTGTTCACGGGGGACACCGTCCACCACCAGGGCACCCACTTCGACGTGGCGAACGCCCGGCTGTGGGACGTGCCGGACGAGCTGCCGCCCATCGGTGTGGCCGTCTCCGGCGAGGTCTCGTGCGCCCTGGCGGGCCGCCACGCCGACCTGGTCATCGCCACCGAACCGAAGACCGAGCTGCTCGACTCCTTCGACCGCCACGGCGGCCGCGGCAAGCCCCGCATCGGTCAGCTGCCCGTCTGCTACGACACCGACAAGGACGCGGCGATCGCCCGCGCCCACGAGCAGTTCCGCTGGAGCGTGGGCGGCTGGCCGGTCAACGCCGAGCTGCCCGGCCCGTCCGGCTTCGCCGGAGCCACCCAGTTCGTCACGCCGCAGGACATCGCGCAACAGATCCCGTGCGGCTCCGACGTCGACGCGTTCGTCGACGCGGTCCGCCCCTTCGCGGACGCGGGCTTCACCGAGATCGCTCTCGTCCAGGTGGGCGGCGACCACCAGCTGCCGTTCATCGACTGGGCCGAGAAGGAGCTGCTGCCCGCGCTGCGCGACCTGTGATGCCGCGCGAGCCGTCCGCCACCCCCTGGGAGAACACCATGAACGACACACCGAACCCGCAGGCGCAGCCCTCGTCCCCCGACCTGGTGCACGTGGTGCTCAGCGACTGCTCGGCCGCCGACGCGGACGCGGTCTTCGGCGCCCTGTGCACGCATTTCCGCGGCGACCGAGGGGAGGACGCGCCCCGGCAGACCGAGGCGACACGGCCCGCCGTGTGGACCGGCTCCTTCCTGGCCTCCCAGGCGCCGGGCCCGGTCCCCGGAGTGCTGCTCTCCGGGCCCGTGACCGCCGACCTCCAGGGCGGCCCTGCGGCGGTGGGCCGCCTGCGCGCGGTGCTCGAAGGGGCCTTCAAGGCCACGGCGGAAGGCACGGCGTCGGGCGACCAGGAGGTGCAGGTCCAGCTGCGCCTGACGGGCGCCGACCGGGGGGCGCCGCCCGCCGGGGCCTGAGCGGAGGAGCCCCCCGGCACGCTCAGAAGACGGAGAGCCCGGTGAGTGTGGTGAAGCGGTCGAGCGCGGCGACGCCCGCCACGGAGTTGCCGCGCTGGTCGAGCCCGGGGCTCCACACGCACAGGGTGCAGCGCCCGGGCACCACGGCGATGATGCCGCCGCCCACGCCGCTCTTGCCGGGCAGGCCCACGCGGTGGGCGAAGTCACCCGCGGCGTCGTACGTGCCGCAGGTCAGCATGACCGCGTTGACCTGCTTGGCCTGGCTGCGGGTCAGCAGCGTCGAGCGGTCGGACCGTATGCCGTGGCGGGCGAGGAACCCGGCCGCCAGGGCGAGGTCGGCGCAGGACGCCTCGATCGAGCACTGGCGGAAGTACTGGGCGAGCAGTTCCGGCACGGCGTTGGCGATGTTGCCGTAGGACGCCATGAAATGCGCCAGGGCGGCGTTGCGGTCGCCGTGCTCGGTCTCGCTGGCGGCCACGTGCTCGTCGAAGGTGAGGCGGTCGTTCCCGGACTCGGCGCGCAGGAAGTCGCGCAGCACTCCGGCCGCGTCGCCGGTGAGGCTCTGGAGGCGGTCGGTGACGACGAGGGCGCCGGCGTTGATGAAGGGGTTGCGCGGGATCCCGTGCTCGTACTCCAGCTGCACCAGCGAGTTGAACGGGTTGCCCGAGGGCTCCCGGCCCACGTGCTCCCACAGCAGCTCGCCCTCCAGGCTCAGGTCGAGCGCGAGCGTGAAGACCTTGGTGATGGACTGGGTGGAGAACGGCTGCTGCCAGTCGCCCACGCCGTACACCGTGCCGTCCAGCTCGGCGACCGCCATCCCGAACCGCCGGGGGTCGGCCGAGGCCAGCGCCGGGATGTAGTCGGCCGGTCGGCCGCGGCCCGGAAGGCGCTGGATCTCGTCAGCGATGCGGTCGAGGACCGGCTGGAGGGTGGGGGACACGCGTACTTGCTCCGTGTTCGTGCGTCTTGCGGTGGGGCGTCAGTACCTTACGGCAGCTCACGGACGGAAACGATCAGGGCCGCGGGCGCCGCCCGGAGCCCACCTCCACCTGGGCCGTTGCGACGTGCGGGGAACGGGTGAGCGATCACCTGCTGAACCATTGCAAAGAGCAAGAAAAATAAGTTCTAAGTACAACCAACTGGCCGAAAAATGGTCCACACCACACCCCGGGCAGGAGCACTCTGACCCTCGATCGATGAGGTGTGTGCCGATGTGACCACCGCCGTCGGCACCGCGATGCCCGAGGGGAGCCCGCGACATGGGCATGGCACGAGGCAGGGCGAAGGCGGAGCGCGCCGCGGCGGACGCCGCCGAGCGGCTGCTCGAGATCGGACGACAACTTCAGCGGGCGCCCACGACGCCGGAGGGCCGGGCGGTCTTCCGCTCCGGCCAGAGCGTCAACGACCAGCCCTACCGGGAGCGTTGGGCGCACGACAAGGTGGTCCGCTCCACGCACGGGGTGAACTGCACGGGCTCCTGCTCGTGGCAGGTGTACGTGAAGGACGGCCTGATCACCTGGGAGACGCAGGCCACGGACTACCCCTCCACCGGGCCCGACCGGCCGGACTACGAGCCGCGCGGCTGCCCGCGCGGAGCCTCCTTCTCCTGGTACACCTACTCGCCCACGCGCGTGCGCTACCCGCTGGCCCGCGGCGTCCTGGTGGAGATGTTCCGGTCCGCCAAACGGAGGCTCGGCGACCCCGTCGCGGCCTGGGCGGAGATCACCGAGGATCCCGAGCGGCGGCGCCGCTACCAGAAGGCGCGCGGCCACGGCGGCCTCGTGCGCGTCAGCTGGCAGGAGGCCCTGGAGATCGCGGCAGCCGCGTACGTGCACACCCTCCGCGCGTACGGCCCCGACCGGATCGCCGGGTTCTCGCCGATCCCGGCGATGTCGATGGCCTCGCACGCCGTCGGCGCCCGCTTCCACGCGCTGATCGGCGCGCCCATGCTGTCCTTCTACGACTGGTACGCGGACCTGCCCGTCGCCTCGCCCCAGGTCTTCGGCGACCAGACCGACGTGCCCGAGTCCGGGGACTGGTGGGACGCCGCGTATCTGATGCTCTGGGGCTCGAACGTGCCGGTGACCCGCACCCCGGACGCCCACTGGATGGCCGAGGCCCGCTACCGGGGCCAGAAGGTCGTCGTCGTGTCGCCGGACTACGCCGACGCGACGAAGTTCGCCGACGAGTGGCTGCACCCGCACCCAGGGACCGACAGCGCGCTCGCCATGGCGATGGGCCACGTGATCCTGCGCGAGTGCTTCGTCGAGCGGCAGGTGCCGTACTTCACTGACTACGTCAAACGCTTCACCGACCTGCCGTTCCTGGTCACCCTGGACGAGCGGGAGCAGGGCACGTACACCCCGGGGTCCTTCGTCACCGCCGCGGACGCCGACCTCGCGGGGGAGGCGCACGCGGACGCGCGGCGCTGGATGCCCCTGCTCCTCGACGCGGTGACGAGCGCCGCAGTGGTGCCGGGCGGCACGCTCGGCGACCGCTGGAGCAAGGGCGGCGAGGGCCGCTGGAACCTCGACCTGGGTGACCTCGACCCCGTGCTGAGCCTCCTCGGACACCCGGGCGCCGGGACCGCGACGGTGGTGCTTCCCCGCTTCGAAGAGGCGGGCGCGGGCATGACGGTTCGCCGCACCGTGCCCACCACCCGCGTCGGCGGCCGCCTGGTGACCACGGTGTTCGACCTGATGCTCGCCCAGTACGGCGTGGCACGCGAGGCGCTGGACGGACAGCCGCCCTTCCCCTACGAGGACGCCTCGACGCCCTGCACCCCCGCCTGGCAGGAAGCCGTCACGTCGGTGTCCGCGGGAGCGGTGGTGCGCGCCGCGCGGGAGTTCGCCCGCACCGCGGAGCAGACCCGGGGCCGCTGCATGATCGTGATGGGGGCCGGGACCAACCACTGGTTCCACTCCGACACGATCTACCGCTCGTTCCTCTCGCTGCTGCTGCTCACCGGCTGCCAGGGCGTCAACGGCGGCGGCTGGGCCCACTACGTGGGCCAGGAGAAGGTCCGCCCCTACGCCGGCTGGCAGCAACTGGCGACCGCCTCCGACTGGGCCCGCCCCTCGCGGCAGATGGCCGGCACCCCCTACTGGTACCTGCACACCGACCAGTGGCGCTACGACCGGACCACCGCCGACGCCCTCGCATCGCCGACCGGACCCGGCGCGCTGAGCGGCCTGCACACCGCGGACCTGCTCGCCCGCTCCACCCGGCAGGGCTGGATGCCCGCCTACCCCACCTTCTCGGCCAACCCGCTGACCCTGGGGCGGCGGATCCGTGAGGCGGGAGCCGACCCCGGCCCCTGGGTGGCCGCCGAGCAGGCGGCGGGCCGCCTCACCCACGCCTTCCAGGACCCCGACGACCCCGCCAACTGGCCCCGCGTCCTGACCGTGTGGCGGGCCAACCTCATCGGCTCGTCGGCCAAGGGCAACGAGTTCTTCCAGCGTCACCTCCTCGGCACCACGGACAACGCGAGCGCCGCCGAAGTCCCGCCCGACGACCGGCCCCAGGACGTCACCTGGCGCGACGAGGCCCCCCGCGGCAAGCTCGACCTGCTGCTCGCCCTCGACTTCCGCATGACCTCCACCACGCTGTTCGCCGACCTCGTGCTGCCCGCCGCCACCTGGTACGAGAAGCACGACCTGTCCAGCACCGACATGCACCCCTACGTGCACGCCTTCTCCCCGGCGATCAACCCGCCCTGGCAGGCCCGCACCGACTTCGAGATCTTCCACGGGCTCGCCGCCGAGGTGTCACGGCTCGCCCACGGCCGCCTGGACGTCGCCCACGACCTGCTGGCCACCGCCCTCCAGCACGACACCCCCGGCGAGGCGCCACCGCCGGGCCCCACCGGACCGCAGTACACGCTCGTCGAGCGCGACTACCGGACCATCGCCGACCAGCTCGCCGCGCTCGGCCCGCTGCCCGACGAACAGGGCATGCAGGTCAAGGGAGTCACCGTCCGCACCACCCCGGAGAGCCGCTGGCTGACGGCCCGCTGCGGCACGGCCACCGAAGGACCGGCCAGGGGCCGGCCCCTGCTGGACACGGACATCAAGCTGTGCGAGGCGATCCTGGCCCTCTCGGGCACCACCAACGGGCGCGTCGCCGCTGAAGGCCTGCGACAGCTCGCCGAGCGCTGCGGCGGCGACAGCGGCCTGGAGGAACTCGCCGCGTCCGTCGCCGAACGGCGCGTCGTCTTCTCCGACACCCAGGCCCGGCCCGTGCAGGTCAGCGCCAGCTTCGAATGGTCCGGCAAAGAGGCGTCCGACCGGCGGTACGCGCCCTTCACCATCAACACCGAACACCGCAAGCCCTGGCACACCTTCACCGGACGGCAGCACTTCTACCTCGACCACCCCTGGATCACCGAGTTCGGCGAACAGCTGCCCGTCTACCGGCCACCCCTCGACCTGGCCCTCCTCGGCGAGCAGCCCCCCACCGACGGCGACGGCACCTCGGTGACCGTGCGCTACCTGACACCCCACTCGAAGTGGTCCATCCACTCCGAGTACCAGGAGAACCTCCTGATGCAGACCCTCGCCCGCGGCGGCCCGGTCATCTGGATCAGCGTCACCGACGCCGAGTCGATCGGCGTGGCGGACAACGACTGGATCGAAGCGGTCAACGCCAACGGCGTGGTCGTCGCCCGCGCCGTCGTCTCCCACCGGATGCCGCCCGGCACGGTGTTCATGTACCACGTGCAAGAACGCCTGGTGAACGTCCCCAAGTCGGAGCGCACCGGACGCCGCGGCGGCGTCCACAACGCCCTGACCCGGCTCCTGATCAAACCGACCCACCTCATCGGCGGACACGCCCAGCTGTCCTTCGCCCCCAACTACTACGGCCCCACCGGCAACCAGCGCGACGCGGTCACCGTCATCCGCCGCCGCTCCCAGGAGGTGCAGTACTGATGTCCCGTGACGACGTCACTGTCGGCCGCTGCTTGGCACAGGTGGCGATGGTGATGAACCTCGACAAGTGCATCGGCTGCCACACCTGCTCGGTCACCTGCAAACAGACGTGGACCAACCGCTCCGGCACCGAGTACGCCTGGTTCAACAACGTCGAGACCCGCCCCGGCCAGGGCTACCCCCGCGGCTACGAGGACCAGGACAAGTGGAAGGGCGGCTGGCGGCTGGGGCACGGCCGTCTCGTGCCGCGCAGCGGCGGCCGGGCCCGCCGCCTCGCCCGGCTCTTCGCCAACCCCGAACTGCCCTCCCTGGACGACTACTACGAGCCGTGGACGTACGACTACGACAACCTGATCACCGCCCCGCTGGGCGACGACGTCCCCACGGCCGCGCCGCGCTCCCAGATCGACGGCCGCCCGACGTCCGTGACCTGGGGCCCCAACTGGGACGACGACCTGGGCGGCGGACCCCAGCACCTCGCGGCCGACCCGGTCCTGCGGGACCTCAACGAACAGGTGCGCCTGGAGTACGAGCAGGCGTTCATGTTCTATCTGCCCCGCATCTGCGAGCACTGCCTCAACCCGTCCTGCGTCGCCGTGTGTCCCTCCGGCGCGCTGTACAAGCGCATCGAGGACGGCATCGTCCTCGTCGACCAGGACCGCTGCCGCGGCTGGCGCATGTGCGTCACCGGCTGCCCGTACAAGAAGGTCTACTTCAACCACACCACCGGCAAGGCAGAGAAGTGCACCCTGTGCTACCCGCGCATCGAGGCCGGGCAGCCCACCGTCTGCTCCGAGACCTGCGTCGGCCGCCTGCGCTACCTCGGCGTGATCCTCTACGACGCCGACAAGGCGGGGGAGGCCGCCGCCACCCCCGACGAGAAGGACCTGTACCCGGCGCAGCTGGACTGCTTCCTCGACCCCGCCGACCCCCGGGTCGTGGCCGCGGCCGAGGCGTCGGGCATCCCGCACGACTGGATCACGGCCGCCCGCCGCTCCCCGGTGTACGACCTGATCAGCCGCTACAAGGTGGCCCTGCCCCTGCATCCCGAGTACCGCACGCTGCCCATGGTCTGGTACGTCCCGCCGCTGTCCCCGGTGGTCGAGTCCCTCACCGCCACCGGCCACGACGGCGAGGACCCCGCGAAGCTCTTCGCCGCCATCGACTCCCTGCGCATCCCCGTCTCCTACCTCGCCGGCCTGTTCACCGCGGGCGACCCCGCGCCCGTCGAGGCCGCGCTGTGCCGCCTCGCCGCGATGCGCACCCACATGCGGCACGTCAACCTCGGCGAGGAGCAGGACCCGGGCATCGCCCGCGCCGTCGGCATGGACCCCGGGGAGATCGAGGCCATGTACCGGCTGCTCGCCCTCGCCAAGTACGACGAGCGCTACGTCATCCCCACCGGCTACCACACCACCGCCACCGGGGACGAGCCGGACGGTTGCAGCCTCGACCACGACCACGGCCCCGGCATGTACGACGCCGACGCCTTCCACACCCCGCTGCCCGGCACCGAAGAGGCCGAGCCCGAACACGCCGGAACCTCGCTGCGCGGCCGCGTCAACCTCCTCAACTGGAACGGAAAGGGCCGCCCCGCGGGCCTCTTCCCCGGGCCCGACGGACACCAGGCATGAACGAATCACGCCTCGTCCACCAGGCCGCTTCCCTGCTCCTGCGCCACCCGGACGCGGACTGGTCGCACCGGCTCCGCGCGATCACCGACGCCCTCGGCACCGCCCCCAGCAGCCGCACGCAACCGCTGCTGCGGTTCTGCGAGGCCGCCGCCGACGTCCCCGTGCTCGACCTGTCCGCGCGCTACGTCGCCACCTTCGACCGCAGCCGCAGGCGCACCCTGCACCTGACGTACTACACCGACGGCGACACGCGCCGCCGCGGCCGGTCCCTGCTGCGCTGGCAGGACCTGTACCGCGCGCACGGCTGGCGACCGCCCGCCGACGAACTGCCCGACTTCCTGCCCCTGGCCCTGGAGTTCGCCGCGCGCTGCCCCGAACCCGGCCGCACCGCCCTGCGGGAACACCGCGCCGCCCTCGAACTCCTCCGGCTCGCCCTGCGCGACCACCACAGCCCCTACGCCGACGTCCTCGAAGCCGTCTGCCGCACCCTGCCCGGCGCCTCGCCCACCGACCGCGCCGCCGCGCTGCGCCTGGCCCGCACCGGACCGCCCACCGAGACGGTCGGACTCCCGCCGTTCCCCCGACGAGCCGTCCCGCACCCGTACGAGGAGGAGACCGTCTCGTGAACCACCTGCACACCACCCTGTGGGGCGTGCTGCCCTACCTCGTCGTGGCCGTCATGGTCACCGGCACCGCGTGGCGCTACCGCTACGACCGGTTCGGCTTCACCACCCGCTCCAGCCAGCTGCACGAGAGCCGGCTGCTGCGGATCGGCGGGCCCCTGTTCCACTTCGGCCTGCTCTTCGTCATCGCCGGACACGTCATCGGCCTGCTCATCCCCGAGGCCTTCACCGACCGCGTCCACGTCCACGAGTGGCTCTACCACGCCAACGCGCTGCTCGTCGGCGGCGTCGCGGGCATCGCCACCCTGGCCGGGCTCGCCATCCTCCTCTACCGCCGCCTGCGCGTGCCCGCCGTCCGCGGCGCCACCAGCCGCAGCGACCGCGCCGTCTACCCGCTGCTCGCCGCGGTGATCCTGGCCGGGATCGCCGCCACCGCCTCCACCGCGCCGCCCCACCACTACGACTACCGGCTCGGCGTCTCCGTGTGGGTCCGCTCCCTGTTCGCCCTGGACCCCGACGTGCCGGCCATGTCCCACGCCCCGCTCGTCTACCAGACACACACGCTGCTCGGCATGGCGCTGTTCGCGCTGTGGCCGTTCAGCCGCCTCGTGCACGCCTTCACCGCCCCGGTCGGCTACCTGGCCCGCCCGTACATCCTCTACCGCTCCCGCGGCGCGGGGCACGTCCCGGTGACCCGCACCGCCCCGGCGGTCTCCCCGCGGGCACGGGACACCGCGGCGCGCCGGTGAGCCACGGGCTCCGGGTCCGTGACCGGTGCCGGCCGCTGCGCGAGCGGTGCCGGTCGCTGCCCCCGGCGTGCTTCGCGCCCGTCATGGCCACCGCCATCGTGTCCCGGGCCCTGCACGAAGCCGGCGTCCGCACCGCCTCCACCCTGCTCTTCACCTTCGCGTGCGCGCTGTACGCCTGCCTCCTGGTGGCCTCCTGCGCCAAGGCCCTGTGGCACCCGTCCGCGCTCAGGTCCGAACTCGCCGACCCGGCCCGCGTGTTCGGCCACTTCACGTTCGTCGCCGCCTCCGGCGTCCTTACCACCCGCCTCGGCCACGGCCCCGCACGCGGGACGGCGTACGTCCTCCTCACCCTGGCCGGAGCGGCGTGGGTGGCGCTCGCCCGCTGCCTCGTACGCCTCCCACGGGCGGCCGCGCGCGAGGCCGACGGCACCTGGTTCCTGGCCACCGTCGGCCTCCAGTCACTCGTCCTCGGCCTCACGAGCCTGCCGCAGCGCCACGTCCTCCTGCCACCCGCGCTCGCCCTGTGGTGGGGCGGCGTCCTGCTGTACGCGCTCACCGCCACCGTGCTCGCCCGCAGACTGCTGCGCCACCCGCCCGACCCCGCGCGCTGCACCCCCGCGTACTGGGTCGCGATGGGAGCCGCGGCCATCAGCACCCTCGCGGGCACCCGACTCCACGACCACGACGACCTCTTGCCGCACGCGCTGCGCGGCACGCCCGCCCTCGCCGTGCTCGTGCTCTGGGGCTGGGCGACCGCCCTGATCCCGCCGCTGCTCGCCACCGGCTGCTGGCGGCACTTCCGCCACCGCGTCCCGCTGGCGTACGAACCCGCCCTGTGGTGCGTCGTCTTCCCCGTCGGCATGTACGCCACCGCCACCGCGCGGGTCACCGCCACGCTGACGCCCCACGCCCCGAGCGCCGCCGTCCACCTCCTCGCGTGGGTCGCGGCGGCGGTATGGCTGACGGTCCAAGGCCACGCCGTGGCGTCGCGCAGCCCCGTCCGCCCGTGACCCCGACGGCGGCGGACCCGCGCCGGTGCGAGGGACAGCGGGGGAGCCACCCGGGTGCGGAGGGGCAGGGAGCACCCGCCTGCCTCAAGGAGCCACCCGCCGGAACTCCTCGGCGGGCTCGGGCACATGGACGGAGCGGTCACCCGCCACCTCCAGCAAGGCCCGCAACCCCGCCACCAGGCCTGACCGCGCCTCGGGCGGCACCGCCTCCACGAGCCTCGCCACCTCCCGGCGCCGGTGCCGCAGTACGCGCGCCACCAGGGCAGCGCCCGACGGCGTCAGTGTGAGGATCACCTCGCGCCGGCTGTCCGGGTTGGCCCGGCGGTCCACGAGTCCTGCCGTTTCGAGCCGTACCACCGCACGCAGCGCGGTCGACGCGTTCACCCCCAACACTTCGGCAAGCTCGGCGAGTTTCACCGGGCCGCACCCCTCCAGGGCGACCATCGTCCGCAGCTGCGGCAGCGAGAGCGACTCGTCCACCTCGGCGAGCGCCCGCGCCGACATGCCCATCACCAGGCGCGATGCCGCCATCACCACGGCCACCACGTCCTCTTCCTCGCCCACCGCTGCGCCTCCACCCCCGGGGGCCCGCCCCGCCGCTCCGGTCACGGCGGCCGGCAGCGAGCCCCTCACCGGACCATGGCAAGACCGTAGGGCATAGGCATCGTGGCCGGATCAGGACGCAGCGGCCCAGCGCACTCCTGGCGCCGGGCCGGACCGAGCCTAGGGTGGCGGCGGAGCGGAGCGAGAGGCAGCCCGAACGTCTCAGCGGAGACCGAGGAGGGACCATGGGCCACGGCCAGACACCGCCCCCGGGCGGTGGGGGTGAACCGCCGTCCGGGCGCGGGGTGCTGGAAGGCGCGTTTCTGCTCCTGGAGGAGCTGGCCCGGGCGGGCGAGGCCGGACTGACCGGCCTCACGCACGCCACCGGGCTGCCCAAGACCACCGTGCACCGGCTGCTCGACCAACTCGCCGCGCTGGGCGCGGTGGAGCGGCTCGACGACCGCTACCGCATCGGCGCGACCGTGGCCCGCCTGGGCCGCTCCTGGAACACCCATCGCGGCCTGGAGAGGAGCGCGGCGCTGCCACTGCGGCACCTGGCCTCGGTGACCCGGGCGACGGTCTGCGTGACCGTTCCGCACGCCGGGCAGATGACGGTGGTGACCGGGATCCCCGCGGCCGCCCGGGAGTTCTTCCCCCACCTGCCGGGCCAGACGCTGCCACCCGACAGCGCAGCCGACGTGGTCTTCGCCGCGGCGACCCCGATGTCCGCCGCGCCGCCGCAGGGCCACTCCGCGGGCCAGTGGACCCGTCGCCTGCGCAGGGCACGCGAACAGGGCGCGGACGTGCACCAGTACGAGTGGGGAGGCGAGCGCTCCTGCCTGGCGGTGCCGGTGCACGCTCCCTCGGGCGAGGTCGTCGCCGCCGTCGGCGTGGCCGTCGTGGACACGCGCCGCCTCGGCACCACCGTCGAGGCCGCCCAGCGGGCCGCGCGCATGCTGAGCACGAGCCTGGCACGCGCACCCCGGGCCGGGACGCCCGAAACACCCGACACCCACCGCTGACGGCCTCCGGAGCCCTCCTCGGCAGACACCTGGGTGCCCCAGGCCCCTCACGGCGTACGCAACGCGTCGGATTGACCCCTGCCGGAGGGTGCGCTTGGTTCCTGGAAGGCCCTCGGCGTCGGGCCGGGGGGAACACGCTCTGGGGGGAACATGCCCTTCGCCGGACGCGTCCGCTTACCCGCCGTACGCGCGTTACGCATCCGCACGACCCTCGTCGCGGTCACGGCGGCCGGCGCCGTCACCGTCACCGCGCTCCCCGCGACCGCCCAGGCGGCCGCGTCCACCAGGGTGCACGCGCCGAGCGTGGTGCGCGTGTCCGTCGCCGCCGACGGCACCGAGGCCGACAACGGCTCGTCCCACGCCACCCTGTCGCGCGACGGCGCCTTCACCCTCTTCCACAGCGCCGCCACCAACCTCACCCAGGAGCCCGCACCCCGGCCGCCCGGTGCCGTGCATCTCCGCGACAACGCGACCGGCGAGGTCGAACGGATCAGGGAATCTCTTCAGGATCCCGCCGTCAGCGACGACGGGCGGTACGTCACCTACCTCGGCTGGGGCAGCCACACGGTCAAGGTCAAGCTGCTCGACCTGGAGACCGGGCAGACGCGGATGGTCAGCAGCGGCCCGTCCAAGGCCGGGTCCGACAGCGCCACCATGAGCGCCGACGGCCGCTATATCGCCTTCACCCAACACCCCGACCATCCCTCGGTCCCGTACCGCGTCGACGTCCACGACCGCGTCAACGGCACCTACGAGACCGTGAGCGAAGGCCCGCCGATCTCCACCCGCGACATGGAGGACCCCTCCATCAGCGCCGACGGCCGCTACGTCGCCTACCGCGACGCGGGCACCGGTGAGGTCTGGCGCTACGACCGCGACCAGCGCTCCCGCGTCCGCGTCGACGACGGCGGCTCCAGCGATCTGGTCCAGCTCAGCGGCAACGGCCGTACCGTCGCCCTCAACACCACGGACGGCGCCTACGTCCGCGACATACCCACCGGCGTGACCACCCGCCTGCCCGGCAAGCGGGCCGACGCGCTCAGCCGGAACGGCCACCAGGTGCTCTATCAGAGCAACGACCCCGTGGCGTACTCCGAACTCCGCCTGCGGCACGTCCCGAGCGGCCGTGAGACCGTCGTCCACGGCCACGCGAGGGCCGTCCCCGGAGCCATCGCGGGCCAGGACCGCCTGGTCTTCGACAGCCCCGACGCCGACATCGTCCCGGGCGACACGAAGGGCAAGGCCGACATCTTCCTGTGGCGGGCCGCCTGACGGTCACCGGCGGGCCGCGGTGTCGGAAGGCAGCTCGGCGAAGCGGTCGCGGTACGCGGCGGCGAAGCGGCCGAGGTGGCGGACGCCCCAGCGGCGGGCGATCGTGCCGACGGGGTCGGTGGAGGCGAGGATGTCCTCACGGACGCGGTCGAGCCGCAGGGCGCGGACGTAGGACAGGGGCGGAAGGCCGAGCCGGTCCCGGAACGCCGACGTGAGGGTCCGCGGACTACAGCCGGCGGCCCGGGCGATGTCGCCGAGGCCGATGCGCTCGGCGAGGTTCGCCTCGATGAACGCGAGGGCCGCGCGTACGGCACGCGGGTGCGCGGGTCGCGGGCCCGCGCGCAGCTCGCCGGTGTGCGAGTGCGGCTGGGCCAGGAGCAGGGCGGTGACGATGCAGCGCAGTTGCATGCCCTGGAGTTCCGGCCGCTGGAACTGCGGGTCTGCCGAGTCCAGTTGCTCGAGCAGGGAGTGGATCACCAGCCGTACCGCCCGGCCCTTGGCGTCGTCCAGGCCGAGAGCGAAGTCGAAGCGCACGGGGGTCACCGGCGGACACCCGGTGAGCGCGGTGAACTCCTGGTCGACCAGAGCGGCGCCGATCCGCAGCCCCACGAACCGCGTCCGGGCGCCCAGGGGCCGCAGCTCCTGGGTGTCCCCGGGGTTGACGACGCCCGCCGTCGCCTCGTCCAGGGTCGCCCGCAGAGCGCCTCGCGTGGCCGAGATCTCGCCGGACACCCCGAGGTTGACGAAGTAGGAACCGCGCCCCCGGGCCGAGGCGACGTGCACCTCCAGCGGCGAGGCGAAGTAACCCACCGCGAAGTCGCGGGCGGCCACGCCGCGCAGTTCGTGACGACCGCCGCGCAGCCCGTCCAGGGGCGACGCGGTGACCGCGCCGCCGAAGAGCCGGGTGGCGGCGTTGAGCAGGTCCACGGGGTTGTGGGACGCGGTGATGCGGTGGTTCCGCAACGGCTCCGGCACGGCGTTCCTCTCTACTGGACCGCACGGGGCACCGCCGGGCCCGCCGCCGTACGGACGCCGTGGGACCACTAGTCCGCGCCGCGCGGCGGCAGCCGCTGTGTGATCCGGTCGAACAACTCCGTCAGCGGCTCGCCGATGTCCTGGCCGAACTCCGTGAGGCCATAGGTGACCTGGGGCGGTGTCGTCGGCTCGACCTCCCGCCAGACCAGGCCGTCCTGGACCAGCGCGCGCAGTGTCTGAGCGAGCATCTTCTCGCTGACGCCCCGGATGCTGTCGCGCAGCTCGTAGAACCGAAGCGAGTTGCTCCGCAGGGCGATCAGCACCCAGACGCCCCATCGGCTGGTCACGTGGTCGACCACGTCGCGCGCGGGGCAGTCGGTGTGAAACACGTCATACCGAGGGCCCGCCTCGGTCTGCGTCAGCTGCGCGCCTTCCGTCATGTCCGGAGCTTACCTCTGGGTACGTCCTTACGAAGAGTGAGCCCGGCTCCTAGCGTCAACCGCCGTAGCGCACAACGGGCGAGGAGCAGAACATGATCGTGGTGACCGGGGCCACCGGAAACGTGGGCCGACCCTTGACGCGGGTCCTGGCCGAGGCGGGCGAGCGGGTGACGGCGGTGTCGCGGCACGCGACGGAGATGCCGGACGGGGTCCGGCACGTGCGGGCCGACCTGGCAGACGCGGAGAGCCTCGCCCCCGCTCTTGAAGGGGCGAAGGCGCTGTTTCTCCTGCTGTCCGGCGACCTGCACGGGCCGGACGCCAGGCCGGCCGACATCATCGACCTGGCCGCGGCCAGTGGGGTCCGCCGGGTCGTCCTGCTGTCGTCGCAGGGGGTGGGAACCCGGCCGCTGGGCCCGTCGCGGATCGCGATGCGCGCGGTGGAGGACGCGTTGAGCGCGTCCGGCCTGGACCGGGCCGTCCTGCGACCGGGCGGCTTCGCCTCCAACGCCTTGGGCTGGGCGGAGTCCGTCCGTACCCGAGGCACGGTCGCCGCACCCTTCGGTGACGTCGGGGTCCCGGTCGTCGACCCGGCGGACATCGCCGAGGTCGCGGCGGCCTGCCTGCTGGACGACCGGCACGCCGGCGGGGTCTTCGAGCTGACCGGTCCCGAGGTGATCACGCCGCGGCAGCAGGCCGAGGTCATCGCCGCGGCGCTCGGCTCGCCGGTGCGGTTCCACGAACTCACCCGCGCCGAGGCCAAGGCCGAGATGACCCGGTTCGTGCCGGAGGAGCTGGCCGACGACACCCTGGACATCATCGCCGACCCGAACCCCGCCGAACTGCGCGTCAGCGCGGACGTGGAACGAGTCACAGGGCGTGCCCCGGGCCCCTTCAGCGGCTGGGTCGCCCGCAACATCGACGCCTTCCGCTGAGGTCACGCACGCTCGGGCGAGTGCGCCGCGGTCAGTACAGCAGGTAGAAGCTGAGCAGATCCGCGGTCAGCGGCGGGAAGAGTGCCTGGAACAGCTCCTCCCGCGCGGCGTACACGTCGGGCCGGATCCGGGCCAGCCCCTTGATCCCGTGCGGGCCGAACAGCAGGGCGGGCAGCTGGTCGGGTGCCACCCCGGCGCCGCCCACGGCCCTCGGGCCCTGCATCGGGCCGCCGGTCACCACCGGGCCGAGGCCCCCGGCCAGGACCGGGATCCGGTAGTGGGCGCCGAAGGTGGACACGACGATGTCACGGCCGCCGAAGTCCACGCCGGCCGCCGCGAGCCGCTGCTGGAACAGCGGCCGCAGCCGGTCGAGGAGTACCGCGACGTCCGGGACGCGGACGTAGTACTGCTCCGCCTGCTCGCGCGGCTTGTGCTCCAGGAACTCCTGCCAGGCGGCGGCGGTCACCGTACCCGGCCGGTCGACGACGCGGACCTGGCCCTCGGGGGCCAGGGCGGCGACGCCGCGCAGCAGTTCCCGCGCCGCCGCCTCGTCGCGCGCGGCGGCCTCGGCGAGGACCAGCCTGCCGCCCGGAGGGCTGGTGCGTGCGGTGGCGACGACGGCACCGGCCCGCTCGAGGACCCACAGCTTGCTCGCCTCGTGCCCGAGAAGCCACCGCCAGCAGGCGGCCGAATGCGGCATCGCCACGTCGAACCCCTCCTGGGCCGCGTCCTGGAGGGCCGCCATGGCGGGGACGTCGTCGGGACCGGCGGCGCGGAGCGCGGGCGCCCCCTCACCGGGCGGTGGCGTGCGCAGGGCCAGGGTCTGGGGGACGTCGATGGCGTACTCGTAGCCGAACCGCCGGTAGAAGTACGGGATCCCGATCATCGCCTGGAGCACATGGCCCCGTGCGGCGGAGCGTTCGTGGGCCCAGCCCATGAGCGCCCGCACGAGCCCGCGCCCCTCGTACTCCTTGTCCGTGGCGACCAGTTCGACCTGGCCGGCGGGCAGCCGGACGCCGCCGACGCGGATCTCCTCGTCGAGGAGCGTCGCGGTGGAGACGACCCGGTCGCCGTCGACGACCACGGCGCACGCGGACCACCCGGCGTCCGGGTCCCCGACCACCAGGCGGTGGTCGAGGGCGTCGGCAGGCGCACCCCGCTCGGCGAGAAGCGCGCCGATCTGATCGAGGTCCGCGGGGCGGGCCTGCCGCAACGTGAGGCCGTCGGCCGACGGAACGGCAGCACGCGAGTTCATGATCGTCGTCACAGCCGGACTATCGCACCGCCGGATTCGGCCCGTCCATCGAGTTTCTTCCCCCGGCTCCCGCGCCGGGCTGCCAGGCGACGGCCGACGCAGGCGGTGATGGCGGGGACGACCTGCCCCATCGCGGGACGCCAGCCCGGGACGGAGTTGACCTCACAGATGGTGTAGGTGTCCGCGGAGGCGAACAGGAGGTCCACCCCGGCGATGTCCAGGCCGAGGGCGCGGGCCGCTGCCACCGCCAGCTCCTCCGCGCGCGGGTAGCGCCCCCGGCACAGCGCAGCGGAGCCGCCCTTGGCGATGTTGGCGGTGAGACCGCCGTTGCCTGAGGTGTGCACGACGGCGTCCACCGGCTCACCGTCGACCACGATGACGCGCAGAGTACGACCGTGGGAATGGGCCACGTGCTCCTGGAACAGGAACGGGACGTCCTGCTGGAGGCTGCCCGCCACCGCGCGCAGCAGCCCGGTGTCGGGAGCGAGGAACACCTGCGTGCCCTTGGAGCCGCTGACGGCCTTCACCACGCACGGCCCCTTCAGCTGGGGACTGCGGACGACTCCTTCGAGCGGCGCGGTGGCGTAGGAGAGGGTGTCGGGCACCGGCAGCCCCGCCAGGGCGAGTTCTTGCAGCTGCCAGATCTTGTTGCGGCTGCTGAGGTGGGCGTCGACGCCGTTGACCAGGGTGCTGCCCATCCGCTCCAGGTGCCGGAGCAGGGTCACCTCGCGGTCGTCGCGCATGGGCCCGGCCACCTGGCGTACGCACACCACATCGGGAGCGGGCAGCTCCGCGCCGCCCAGGGTGCGCAGCACCAACCGGCCGCCCTGGACGCCGAAGAGCAGCTCGTCGGTGTGCCAGACCGCGAAGCGGTCACCGTGGACGGCCGCGAGGGCGTCGGCGAGGTCACGCGTGGACCTGCGCAGCGCGGTGGGGTGCTGGCGCACCAGCATCCACACGTGCGCGGGCGCCGCGATCACCGGGCGGGTACGGTCCTGTGGCTCCACACTGGCTCCTCGTCTCGACGCCGCCCAGGTGGGAGGGCGGACCGGCAGGGGCCAGTCTCACAGACGGCCGGGCGCCCGCCGGGCGCCCGGCAGCGGCGTGGCCGGGACGTGGCCACTTCGGACCTGTCGGGCGGCCGGGCCCTGACACCTGCGAGGATTCCCGGATGACAGCTGAGACCGCGTACCACGGTGAGATGGGCGAGCAGTTCGCCGCGCAGGCCACGGACAGCGCGTACAACGCGCACACCGACCGCCCGGCCATGCTGGAACTGGCCGGTGAGGTGCGGGGGCTGCGGATCCTCGACCTCGGCTGCGGGGCCGGGCACTACGCCGCCGAGTTCCTGGAGCGGGGAGCCGCGCACGTCACCGGTGTCGAGGGCAGCGCGTCCCTGCTGGCCGCCGCGCGGGAGCGGGTCGGCGACCGGGCCGAGCTGCACCAGCACGACCTGGAGGAACCGCTGGCCTTCCTGCCGGACGAGGCGTACGACGTGGCCGTGATGGCTCTCGTCTACCACCACGTCGAGGCGCGCGGGCAACTGCTCGCCGAGATCCGGCGCGTGCTGCGGCCGGGCGGCACCCTGCTGGTCTCCACGACCCACCCCACCAGCGACTGGACGTACTTCGGCGGGTCCTATTTCACGGACGAGCGGGTGGAACTGCCGTTCGGCACGCGGTTCGCGCTCACGTACCGGCGGATGACCCTCGAGGTCTTCCTCGGTGAACTGCTCGGCTCCGGCTTCGCCTTGGAGAAGCTGGTGGAGCCGAGAGCCACGGAGGAGGCCCGGAGGGCCGATCCGCGCCGGTACGAGAAGACCCACAGTCAGCCGCTGTTCCTGACCGTCAGGCTTCGCCGCCCGTGACGACTGCCGCGACGGCTACGCGGCGGGACGGACGGCGACCGCGTCGACCTCGAAGAGCATGCCCGGCAGCGCGAGCGAGGCGACGCCGCTGAGCGTCTGCGCCGGGAGGCGGTCCCCGAAGCGGGCGTGGAGCGCCTTGCCGAGCGCACCGAGCTTGTCCACGTCGTGGTCCACGATGTACGTGCCGAGCCGGACGACGTGCTCGAAGCCGAGACCCACCCCTTCCAGGGCCGAGTACAGCCGCTCGAAGGCCAGGTCGACCTGGGAGGCGAAGTCACCCGGCACCGGGGCGCCGGTGGCGTCGGACGCGTACTGACCGCCGATGAAGACGAGTTCGCCCGGCGCCGACGCCGCGTGGCTGTAGCCGAAGGGGGTCGGGTCGTGGAGCGTGCCGGGGTTGGTGATAGTGCGTGCGTCGTTCGTCATGTCCTGGCGATCCTCTGTGGTGGATGGCCGCCATGCGGTGCGAAGGCGGCACTTGTGGGGAGCCGAAGCGGCTCCCCACCTGCTGGAACGTTCTGGGTGAACGCCCCGTGCCGGTCCTCGCATTCCGCTGGACAGAACATTTCAGGACCGGACTTCAGTCCTTCGACTCCGACTTCTCGGCGCCGGCGGCGCTGTCGGCACTCTCGGCGGATCGCTCCGCCTGCTCGGCGGAGTCGGGCGTGCTGTAGAAGACGGAGTTCTTCTGCCGGGTGCGCTGGGCCTGGCCCTTGGCGACCAGCTTCTCCAAGGTGGTCCGCACGACCGTGGTCTTGATGGTGCGGTCCGGGTGGCCCTGGGTGAGCGCGGTGGTCACCTCGGCGGCCGAGCGCGGTTCGGTCTGCTGACCGAGGTGGGACCGCACCAGCTCGATGAGGGTGGGCCCCTCGGCGGGCTTGGCCTTGGCCTTGGCCTTGCTGACCACGGCCTTCTTGCGCGGGGCGCGCTTGGTGCGGGGCGCGGACTCACGCGGGGCGGACTCACGCGGCGCGGGCACCCGCTCCACGCGGGCCGCGCCGGCCTGTCGGACGGAGGCCGCGGCCCCCTCGTCCAGCAGCTGCTGCATCTTCAGCAGCAGCTCGCGGTCGCGCTGGAGGGCACGCAACTGCTCCTGCAAGGACTGTACTTCGGTACCGATACGTTCCTGCTCGGTGGAGTTGCGCTCGAGGTCCGCCGCGAGCTGCGCGGCGTAGTGACTCTCGAGACCGGTCGGTGTGGTGAGGGCATCAGACATGACGTCCACCTCTCCTGAGTGCGAACGGGGTGTCGGCGGATCCTACCCGCATGTTTCTCGCCATGATCCCGCTCGGTCGGCGCGACTTGGTCCGGCGACCGGTGCGCGGGGCTCATGAGCGTGACACCCCATGGCTCACCACGACACCGTTCACCAGGTGGGGCAGGCAGGACATGGCTGCTTCCCTACCCAGGTGCCGCCCGTGTACCCAAGCCGGGCCGCCGTACTCCGGGTTGGACCCGCGTGCCCCGCAGGGATGGGGCGACGCCCGCGCGGTTGACCCCCCGTGGACGCAACGTGACGGTCACCAGGGCGATGAGCCCGTGGGTGACCGTTCGACGGGCCCTGCCCCGAAAGCCCTTCCGGGCGCGGGCCTCCTGAGGGATCATCGCGTGATGACTGAGATCATTCTGATGTCGGACGCGCGAGTCGCCGCGATACCCGTCGCCGAGTGCGGGGAACGGCTCGTGGACGTACGGCTCGACGGCGCCCTGCGCGTCGACGACCGCGAGCAGGACCCGGCGGACGGCTTCACCCACCTGCGTTCGACGGACGCCTACGCCCACCTGCGCGCGGGCGTGCTGGAACGCCTGCTGAAGGCCCAGTCGCTGCTCCCGCCCGACGTGCGGCTGCTGTTCGTCGAGGGCTACCGGCCGCTCGCGCTGCAACGCGCGTACTTCGAGGAGTACGCCGACGAACTGCGGGCGCGGCACACCGACTGGTCCGCCGAGCGCCTCCACGCGGCGGCGAGCCGGTACGTGTCACCGCCGCAGATCGCCCCGCACAGCGCGGGCGCGGCCGTCGACCTCACCCTGGCCGGCGCCGACGGACGCGAGCTGGACCTCGGCACCCGCATGAACGCGGACCCCGAGGAGAGCGAGGGCGCCTGCTACACCGACGCCCCGAACATCAGCGCCCAGGCCCGCGCCCACCGGGAGCTTCTCGGCTCGGTGCTCACCGCCGCGGGTCTGGTGAACTACCCCACCGAGTGGTGGCACTGGTCCTTCGGCGACCGCTACTGGGCCCTGCTCACCGGCGCGGACGCGGCCCTCTACGGCCCGACGGAACTCACCCCGCCGGTCTGATCGCCCAGCCTTCGCCGCTGCCCGGGCCTCCCGTCACGGCCACGGCCCCCACCAGCGAAGATGTGCTCATGACTGAGGCAATCGAGCACCGCCGCACGGTCCTGGTCGTCGAGGACGACCCGGGCGTGCGCAGCACCCTGGACCAACTGCTGCGCTTCGAGGGCTACCGCGTCCTGTTGGCCCCCGACGGGCTGCGCGGGCTCGCCCTCATCGAGGAGGAGAGCCCGGACCTGGCGGTGGTGGACGTGGTCATGCCCGGCCTGGACGGGCTTGCCCTGTGCCGGATGCTGCGCAGGCGCGGTGACCGGCTGCCCGTGCTCGTCCTCACCGCGAGGGACCAGATCGGTGACCGCGTCGCCGGCCTCGACGCGGGTGCCGACGACTACCTGGCCAAGCCGTTCGCCACCGAGGAACTCCTCGCGCGCATCCGCGCGTTGCTGCGCCGCACCGAGCCGACCGAAGCCGCCGCGGAACTCCTCGCCGTCGGTGACCTCACCCTCGACCCCGCCACCCGCCAGGCCCACCGGGGACCCCACCCGCTCGACCTGACGAAGACCGAGTTCGACGTCCTCGAACTCCTCCTGAACAACCCGGGCGTCGTCCTCACCCGCACCCAGATCTACGAGCGCATCTGGGGCTACGACTTCGACACCACGTCGCGCTCCCTCGACGTCTACATCGGCTATCTGCGCCGCAAGACCGAACACGACGGCGCCCCACGGGTGATCCACACCGTGCGCAACGTCGGCTACACCGTCAGGCCGGCGTGATGGCACGCCCCCTGGCACGGCTGACCCGTCTTACGCTGCGCACGAAGATCACCCTGGTGGTCGTGGCCGCGGCCGTGCTCGCCATCGGCGTCACCGTCGTCGCGTCGTACCGCAGCGTCAGCGACCTCGTCGCAGACGAACTGGAACGCGGCCTCGAAGACCGCGCCGACACGGTCACCACCCTGCTCGGCGCCTCCCGCAAACCCCCGGCACGCCCCGACGTCACCGAGCAGGTGCTGCTCGCCGACGGCACCGTGCGCCCCCTCGACCCCGGCCGCGACCGCCTCCCGGTCTCGGAAGCGGACCGCGAGGTGGCACGCACCGGCACCGGGAGCAGCCGCCAGGACGTGTTCGTCTCCGGCCGCGAGTACGGGGTCCTCACCAAACCGCTGCCCGACGGGGGAGCGGTGATGGTCGGACAGCACTACCAAGGCGTCGCCCGCGTCGAGAACGCCTTCATGTGGCGCATCCCCTGGACCACCGTGGCCGCCACCGGCCTCTCGGCGGTGCTCAGCTGGATCGTGCTGGGCCGCATCCTGCGCCCGGTCCGCCGCCTGGCCCGCGCCACCGGGCGCATCACCACCACCCAGGACCTGTCCACGCCCCTGCCGCCCGCGGGAGCCGACGAGATCGGCCAGCTCACCCGCAGCTTCGACACCATGCTGAGCGCGTTGCGCCGCTCCCGCGCCCAGCAGCAGCAACTGGTGCAGGACGCGAGCCACGAACTGCGCACCCCCCTTACCTCGGTGCGCGGCAGCGCCGAACTCCTTCAGCGGGCCCGCGGCAGACTCGACCCCAAGGACGAGGAGCAGATCCTCACCACCCTCGTCACGGAGACCGCGGCGCTCGACGACCTCGTACGCGAACTCGTCGAGCTGGCCACCGACCGGTACACCGGGGAGGACCCGAGAAGCGTCGACCTCCACGCCGTGGCCGAGGACAGCGCGCGGCGCTACCGCCAACGCACCGGCCGCGACATCTCCGTCACGGCCGACGACCCCGTCCCGGTACGGGCCAGACCCCGGGCGCTGCAACGCTGCGTCGACAACCTCCTCAGCAACGCGGTGAAGTTCAGCGAGGCCCCCGCACCCATCGCCGTCCACGTCACCGGCAGCCGCCTGACGGTACGCGACCAGGGACCCGGCATCGCGCCGGACGACCGGCACGCCGTCTTCGACCGCTTCTACCGCGGCCCCCGCACCCAGTCCATCCCCGGCTCCGGCCTCGGCCTGGCCATCGTCCACGACATCGTCACCGCCGACGACGGCACGGTCTTCGCCACCGGCGCCATGGGCGGCGGCGCGGAAGTCGGCTTCCAGCTCCCGGCCCACCCCCCGGGCCCCGGCCGGCGGTCGCTACAGTTCCCGCGTGAACGACACCAGTGAGCCGGGGGCGCCGCGCCCCTGGCGCGTCCTCGCCGTCGGCGGGGCGTCGGGGATGGGCAAGACCACGGTCAGCCGCGCCCTGGCGCGACGGTTCGCCGCCCCCGTGGTGGAGGTCGACGACATCGTGGAGGCGCTCCTCGCGGTGACCCGGCCCGAGCACCTGCCCGACGTGCACATCTGGCGCACCCACCCCGAGGCGGCGCTCCAGGCCCCCGAGTCGGTGCTCGAGCGGCAGATCGCGATCGCCCGGGCCCTCGCTCCGGCGCTCGACGCGGTGGTCGCCAACCACGTGGACACCGACACCCCCGTCATCGTCGAGGGCGACTACCTGCTCCCCGAACTGGTCCTTGCGGCAGGCCCCGTCCGGGCCGTCTTCGTCCACGAGGACGACGAGGCGCGCGTGACGGCCAACTACCTGGCGCGCGAACCGGAAGCCGGTCCGCAGCACCACCGGGCCCGCGTCAGCGTGCTGTACGGCAGGTGGCTCGCCGATCAGGCACGTGCCCTGGGCGTACCGGTCATCACCCCACGCCCCTGGAGCGGTCTGCCCCACCGTGCCGAGCGGGTACTCGGCGCGCACGCACCGAGCTGACGCCCCGGGCCTGCCCGGGGCGGGCCCTGCCGCGCCCCGCGCGCTCACGCACCGGCGAAGGCTCCCATTGGCGCGAATCCATGCCACGGAGGTGGGTGAGCCCCCCGCGCCAGGGAGCAGAGGGGCTGGAGTGACCGCGCGCTGCCCTGGGGCCGAGGTGACCGCTGTCCGAAAACCACTGGTCGGCGCGGCAAACACCGAGCAGGTCAAGCTCACTGCATCGAGGTAATACCCATGGATTCCATGGGTGGACGGGGCGCATCGGCCGTTACTGTTCCCTGAGTTCTGGACGAATTCCCCGATATTAGCCCTGAGTTATCGACTTTCAGCAGTTTTGCACGTGTATGCCCCTGGTCGGCCGCACGTGCCTGATGAAGGAGAGCCTGCTCGATGACCGTTGACGCCAGCCGCGACGCACAGCTGGAGCCGCAGCAGCGGACCAGCCTGGGCACGGCGGCTGCTCGCAACCTCGCCACCACGACCAAGTCCGCCCCGCAGATGCAGGAGATCACCTCCCGCTGGCTGCTGCGGATGCTGCCCTGGGTGGAGACCAAGGGCGGCACCTACCGGGTGAACCGCCGACTGACCTACACCGTCGGCGACGGGCGCATCGACTTCATCCAGGACGGCGCCGACGTCCGCGTCATCCCCCGGGAGCTGGGCGAACTGGCCCTCCTGCGGGACTTCGACGAAGAGGACGTGCTGACCGCGATCGCCGACCGGTGCGTACAGCGCGACTTCCGCGCCGGTGAGGTCCTCGTGGAGCGCGGCGCGGCCGCCGAACAGCTCCACCTGATCGCCCACGGCCGGATCAACCAGACCTCCGTGGGCCCCTACGGAGAAGAGGTCGCCGTCGCGGTGCTCGGCGACGGCGACAGATTCGGCGACGACGCCCTGCTGGACGCCGACAGCACCTGGGACTTCACGGCCACCGCCGAGACCGACGGCACCCTCGTCACGCTGTCCCGCGACGACTTCGCCGCCCTGATGTCCGCGGCGCCGAGCCTGCGGGCACACGTCGAGCGGTTGAGCGCGCTGCCCCAGCAGCGGCAGAACCGGCACGGCGAGGCCGAGATCGCGCTCTCGGCCGGACACACGGGCGAGCCCACGCTCCCCGGCACGTTCGTGGACTACGAACTCCACCCGCGTGAATACGAACTGTCCGTCGCCCAAACCGTCCTGCGGGTCCACACCAGGGTCGCCGACCTCTACAACGGCCCGATGAACCAGACCGAGGAACAGCTCAGGCTCACCATCGAGGCCCTGCGCGAGCGCCAGGAGCACGAGCTGATCAACAACCGCGAGTTCGGCCTGCTGCACAACGCCGCCCTCAAGCAGCGCATCCAGCCCCACGCGGGCCCCCCGAGCCCGGACGACATGGACTCGCTGCTCTGCCGCCGCCGCGGCACCAAGTTCTTCCTCGCCCACCCCAGGACGATCGCGGCGATCGGGCGCGAGTTCAACGCCCACGGGCTCTACCCGGACAACGTCGACCTCGGCGGACAGCAGGTCCCCGCCTGGCGCGGCGTGCCGATCCTGCCCTGCAACAAGATCCCGATCACCAAGGAGAGCACGAGTTCCATCCTCGCCATGCGCGTCGGCGAGGACAACCAAGGCGTCATCGGCCTCCGGCAGACCGGTCTCCCGGACGAGTACGAGCCCGGCCTCTCGGTGCGCTTCATGGGGCTCAACGACCAGGCGATCATGTCCTACCTCGTGACGACGTACTACTCCGCCGCCGTCCTGGTGCCCGACGCGCTGGGCGTGCTTGAGAACGTCCAGATCGCCCGCAGGCCCGACTAGACCCCTCGTCACCGAGGCCTGCCCCGCGGCTGCGACGGCCCGGGCCCCACCGGAACGGCCGAGCACGCCGGGGAGTCCGGCCCGGGACAGCCACCCACGTCACCTAGGAGTCACGGATGCCCGATTCCGGGCCCTCCCCGCTGCCATCGAGCGCGATCGCACCGAACCCCGCGCTCGCCCGGGTCCTGCGCGGTCCCAGCGGCCTGGGCACCGCGAGCCTGAGCCTCACCCCGCGCGACGAGCCGCCGGCCCTGCCCGATCCGGAGCCACTCGACGCCGCGCCGCCGGAGCAGCCGCCTCCGGCACAGGGCACACCGATCCCCGGGCTCTACCACCACCCGATTCCGGAGCCCGATCCCGTACGGGTGGACGAGGTCAGCCGCCGGATCAAGCACTGGGCGGTGGAGGAGGTCGAGGCCTACCCCCCGGAGTGGGAGGACCAGTTCGACGGCTTCTCCACCGGCCGATACATGGTCGCCTGCCACCCGGACGCGCCCACCGTCGAGCACGTGATGGCCGCCGCCCGGCTCATGGTCGCCGAGAACGCGGTCGACGACTGCTACTGCGAGGACCACGGCGGCTCCCCGGTGGGCCTCGGCGGCAGGCTGCTGCTCGCGCACACCGCGCTCGACCCGCTCCACACCACCAAGGAGTACGCGCCGGACTGGGCGGAGTCCCTCCAGTCGGACGCCCCACGGCGGGCGTACCGCTCCGCGATGGAGTACTTCCTCCAGCTGGCCACCCCTTCCCAGGCCGACCGGTACCGGCACGACATGGCCCGGCTGCACCTGGGATACCTCGCGGAAGCAGCCTGGGCCGAGACGGACTACGTGCCGCAGGTGTGGGAGTACCTGGCGATGCGCCAGTTCAACAACTTCCGCCCCTGCCCCACCATCACCGACACCGTCGGCGGCTATGAACTCCCGGCGGACCTCCACGCGCAGCCCGCCATGCAGCGGGTCATCGCCCTGGCGGGCAACGCCACGACCCTCGTCAACGACCTGTACTCGTACACCAAGGAACTCGCCAGCCCCGGCAAGCACCTCAACCTGCCCGTGGTGATCGCCGAGCGGGAGGACCTCTCCGAGCGGGAGGCCTACCTGAAGGCGATCGAGGTCCACAACGAACTCATGCACGAGTTCGAGGCCACGGCCGCCGAGCTGGCCGCCTCCTGCCCCGACCCGCGCGTGGTGCGCTTCCTCAAGGGCGTCGCCGTCTGGGTCGACGGCAACCACTACTGGCACATGACCAACACCTACCGCTACAGCCTTCCCGACTTCTGGTAAAGGGGGACTTATCCATGTCCAGCACCGATGTCACCACTGATGTCGCCACCGATGTCACCTCCGTGAACGGCTCCACCGATTCGTCTGTTTTCATCCCCGCCCCCGCCACGCCCTACCAGGGCGACATCGCGCGCTACTGGGACCACGAGGCCCGCCCCGTCAACCTGCGCCTCGGCGACGTCGACGGCCTCTACCACCACCACTACGGCATCGGTGACGTCGACCGTGCCGCGCTCGGGGACCCCGCGGACGGCGCGTACGAGAAGAGGCTGATCGCCGAACTGCACCGCCTGGAGTCGGCGCAGGCCGAGACGCTCCTGGACCACCTCGGTTCCATCGGCCGCGACGACATGCTCGTCGACGCGGGCTGCGGGCGCGGCGGCTCCATGGTCATGGCCCACCAGCGGTTCGGCTGCAAGGTGGAGGGGCTGACGCTGTCGGCCAAGCAGGCCGAGTTCGGCAATCAGCGCGCCCTGGAACTGGGCATCGAGGACTCCGTCCACTCCCGCGTCTGCAACATGCTCGCCATGCCCTTCGAGACGGGGCAGGCCGCGGGCTCGTGGAACAACGAGTCGAGCATGTACGTCGACCTCGAGGACCTCATGGCCGAGCACTCCCGGATCCTGTCCGTGGGCGGCCGCTACGTGACCATCACCGGCTGCTGGAACCCCCGCTACGGCCAGCCGTCGAAGTGGGTCTCCCAGATCAACGCGCACTTCGAGTGCAACATCCACTCGCGGCGGGAGTACCTGCGCGCCATGGCGGACAACCGCCTGGTCCCGCAGGCCGTCGTCGACCTGACCCCCGCGACCCTGCCGTACTGGGAGCTGCGGGCCACGTCGTCCCTGGTCACGGGCATCGAGGAGGCGTTCATCAACTCGTACAAGGACGGCTCGTTCCAGTACGTCCTGATCGCCGCCGACCGCGTCTGAGTTGCCTCGGTCACGGGGCCGGGCCCGTCGTCCGACGGACCCGGCCCCCGCCGCGGGCCCGCCGCCGGAAGTCGAGGCCGCCCCGGGTGGGCTCTCCCACGGTGGGAGAGTCCACGATGGTGACGTGCGAGACGAACTCCTGACCATCGCCCTGCTGCGCGAGATGGACCTGCCCCTGGCCTACAGTGCTCTCTTCGCCGCCCTTCACGAGCGCGGTCGGCGCCCGTACGGCCCCGTACGGGAGGCCTGTCCGGTCGGGCCCGGGGAAGCACCCCAGGACGAACTGAGGACCAGGCTGGTCGTCCCTGTCGAGGAGGACGCATGACGCGTGTGAAGGACGTCGACGCCCGCGGTATGCGGCACTGCGAGACCACAGCGCTCGGCGTACTGCTGAGACACGAAGGAATCGACCTGTCCGAGCCGATGCTCTTCGGCCTCGGCGCGGGTCTGTCATTCATCTACTGGGACAGCAAGAAGCAGGACTTCCCGTTCCTCGGAGGTCGCGTCAAGCCCTTCGAGCTGACGAGGAACCTGGCCACCAGGCTCGGACTCGTCCTCCAGGTGAGGGAGACCACCTCCGCCCGCAAGGCCTGGGAGAACGTGGCGGCCCCGCTCGACGAGGGCCGGCCCGTCGGGCTCCAGCTCGACAGCTACCACCTGGACTACTTCATCTCGAAGGTCCACTTCGCCGGCCATGTCGTCGCGATGTACGGCTACGACGAGGACGCCGCCTACCTGGTGGACACCGCCCAGCAAGGCGGAGCGGTGACCACAGGGCTGACCGGCCTCGCCGAGGCCAGGGCCGCGCGCGGCCCGATGTCCGCCCGGCACCGCTCCTTCACCCTCACCGCCCCGGCGAACGCGCCGGACCCCCGGGACCAGGTCGTGCCCGCCATCGGCGCCTGCGCCGCCGCCTTCCTCGACCCGCCCATCGCCAACCTGGGCCACCGGGGCATCGAGAAGGCCGGAAAGCTCGTCCCCACCTGGCTCGGGCGCAGCGACGACCCCCAACGGGACCTGCCTCTCGCCGCCCTCCTGATGGAGCGGGGCGGCACCGGCGGCGCCCTGTTCCGCAACCTCTACCGCGACTTCCTCGCCGAATGCGCCGAGTTGGTCGACAGCGACCATCTGCGCGCGGGGCACACGCTGTACGCCGAGGCCGCGACGCTGTGGACCGAGGTGGCGGCGCTCATCGAGAAGGCCGGTGCGTCGAGCGACGAGCGGTGTCTCGTGCAAGCGGGCAAGGCGCTCGGTGAACTCGCCCGCATCGAGCGCGAGGCCATGCGGGAGCTGAGCCTGCTGCGCGACTGAGCCTCCTGCGGGACTCGGCGGCCAGGGAGGCGCCCACCTCCGCCAGGGGCCGGGACGCCGTCGCGGAAGGCCTCCGCAGGTCAGGGGCGCGTCAGGAGGCGCTCGGAGGGCTCGTGCCGGCGGAACGCCGAGCGGTGGACGCTCGGCTGCCGGCCGGTGTGCCGCACGAAGACTCCGCTGAACGTGCCGGCGTCGCGGTACCCGACCTCGGCGGCGATGCTCGCGACCGTCCTGTCGGTCGTCTCCAGCAGGTGCCTGGCGCGGCGGACCCGGGCGCCCTGCAAGTAGGCGAGCGGCGTCTGGCCCGCTTCCCCGCCGAAGCGCCGGAGCATCGTCCTGGTGCTCACGCCGAACGCGTGGGCGAGGGCGGTCAGGTCGTAGCGGTCGGCGAGGCGCTGGTCGAGCCACCGCTTCACCCGCTGCGAGAAGCCCGTGCCCGCGCTGGGCAACAACTCAGGGTCGACGTAGGCGGTCTGCGTGGAGCGCGCGTCGTCCAGGAGCGCGACGCGCGCCGTGCCACGGGCGACGCGGGGGCCGTCGTGCTCGCGGACGAGCCGCAGCGCGAAGTCGTACATCGCGCTGAAGGCGGCGGTCGTCGTCACGCCGCGGTCGGTGACGACCAACTGGTCCGGGCGGACCCGCACCTCGGCGTACCGGCGGGCGAAGCGGTCCGCGAACAGCCAGGACGTCGTCGCCTCGCGGCCGTGCAGCAGGCGGGCCTCGGCGAGCAGGAAGGCACCGACGCACACCGAGACGATCGCGGCCCCCGCGGCGGCCTGAGAGCGGATCGCGGCCGCTTCCGGTCCCAGATCCGTGAGGGTCGCGTCGAGGTCGAGCGCGGGGGACAGCTCGAAGCCGGGCACGACGAAGACGTCCGCGGGGCGTACCGCGGAGACGTCGACGCGCGAGCCTCCGGAGGCGACCACGCGGCGGCGGGGCGAGACGACGGACGCCTCGTAGGACGGCCCGACCGCCCCGTGCACCGCGGCGACGTGCGTGGCCATGGTCAGGAGGTCGAGGACGCCGAACACCTCCGAGGCGAAGCAGCCGGGGTAGGCCAGCACACTCACGCGCAGCGGACTCACACGGCACCTCCGGCAGTCGGCGGGTGGCGGTATCGCCGGGACACATGGCGATACCGCCGCTTCTCCGGGACGGCAGCATCTCGCCATCCTTCGACCATGACAACCGAGCGAACCCCGGCCGACCCGCCGCGAGCGCCCCGCGACCCGTCGCGAACCCCGAGCGATCCGTCGCGGGGTCCCAGCGATCCGTCACGAGGACAGGACGATCCGTTGGACGACCTGACCCGGAGAACCGTGAGGGTCGAGGGCGTCAGCAAGACCGTGTACGTCGCGGGGGCGGGGCCCGCGGTCGTCCTCATGCCGGAGATGCCGGGCATCAGCCCTGACGTGGCGCGGTTCGCACGGTGGATCCGCGATGCCGGGTTCTCCGTGTACCTGCCCTCGCTCTTCGGCGTCGACGGCGCCTATCCGCGCGCCGACGCGGTGGAGACCGTCGTCCGGCGCGCCTGCGTCAGCGCCGAGTTCCGCGCGTTCGCGGGCGGCGGCACCAGCCCTGTCGTGGCATGGCTGCGCGGCCTCGCCCGGGTGGCGCACGCCGAGCGTGGGGGGCCCGGCGTCGGCGCCGTCGGGCTGTGCTTCACCGGCAACTTCGCGTTGACCATGGCGCTCGAACCCGCGGTCATCGCTCCCGTGGTCAACCATCCGTCGCTGCCGCTCGACGACCCCGGCGGCCTGGAGATGGGCGCCGAGGACGCCGCCGCGGTGGCCGCGCGCGTCGAGCGGGACGGGCTGCGCGTGCTCGGCTACCGGTTCGACGACGACACCTGGTGCACCGGCCGGCGGTTCGCGGCGTACCGCGCGCTGCTCGGCGACGCGTTCGACGGCCGGGTCCTGCCCGGCGGGGCGGCGCACACGGACCCGCCGCCTTTCTTCCGCGATGTCGTCGGCTGCGCCCACAGCGTCGTCACGGCCCACCTGGTCGACCAGGATGGCCACCCGACCGTGCGGGCCCGTGACGAGATCATCGCCTTCCTGGCCGAGCGACTCGGCGTTTCGGACACCACGACCACGTGACCTGCCGGTGCGTGGGCGCTCCCCGATCCGTGGTGTCAGCGGACGACGTCGAAGACGTTCTTCTGGAGGCCGTTGGCGTACGCCTCGTGCTCGACCAGCTTGAGCTTCTGGGTGTCCTTGTCGGTGGTGCTGAACAGGCGCTTGCCCGCGCCGAGCAGGAGGGGAAAGACGAGGAGGTGGTAGCGGTCGATCAGGCCGGCGTCCGAGAGGTTCCGGTTCAGGGTGGCGCTGCCGTGGATGATGATCGGGCCGCCCTCGGTCTCCTTCAGGGCGGCGACGTCGTCGAGGGTACGCAGGATCGTGGTCTCGCCCCAGTTGGACACCAGGTCGGACTCGGCGAGCGTGGTGGAGACCACGTACTTCGGCATCACCTTGTAGTCCGCGAAGTCCTCCATGTCGGGCCACACCGGGCTGAACGCCTCGTAGCTGACCCGGCCCAGGAGCATCGCGGCGGCCTCCTCCTGTTCGCGGCCCTTGATCTCGAAGGCCTCGGGGAGGAACTCGACGTCCTTGAAGGTCCACCCCGAGTTGCGGTATCCGGGCTCGCCACCGGGGGCTTCCACGACGCCGTCGAGCGAGACGAAGGCGGTGCTGATCAACGTACGCATCTGGGTTCCTCGGTGTCTGGGGGCCGGCTCGTGCGTCCGGTCTCGGCAAGTGTGGCCGACGCGCCCTCCCGCCGCACCCGCGGCGTCGGGTCGCACCGACAGCATCTCTGACCGCGGGTCCCGGAGAAACTCATCGGTCGTCACCGGCCCGTCCCCTCCGCCCCTTCCCGGCGGGGTCGACACCGGGAAGGGGCGGACGCTCACCGGGCGGTGCTAGGGAGTGCCCGGCTTCGCGGGCGCGGGGGTGGGGTCGTCGGACGCGAAGCGCGGGACCTCGTCGTTCTCGTCCCGGTTGCCGTTCTTCTCGTGGATCCACTTGCCCGCGAGGGCCGGGATCCAGGCGGAGAACTCACTCTGGGTGAGGTCGGCGGGCACCTTGGCGCCGAGCCGGTTGAGGTCGGCGGCGGGCAGCCGCAGCGTCGGGTCGATGCGCTCGGCGGGGGCGTTCACCATCGCGGCGTCCCACACCTGGAGGGCGAAGGTCGTGCAGTTGCGGGCCGGGGTGCCGGCCCAGCCGCCGGTGAGGAGGTACTTCCAGGTGGGCAGCAGGGTGTACTTCTCGTCGGCCTGCTTGCGCCGCTCGATCTCCTTGTCGAAGGCGGCCTGTTGGGCGGGGCTGAGGGCCTTGCAGCGGGCCGCGCGGGGGGCGTACGCGCCGTTGCGGTCCTGCTTGCGGCTCGGCCGGTCCCACTCGATCAGCGGCTTGCCGGGCGCGTTGATGTCGTAGCCGGTGTAGTTGATGGACATGCCGTCCACCGCGCTGCCGTCGCCGTTGCGGCCGTCGGGGTCCTGCGGCTGGAACGAGTACGTGTCGTAGCGCGCGGTGCCGCCGCCTGCGAGCTTGCGCTCGAAGGCGCCGTGCGCGTTGAAGTGCACCAGCCAGCTGTGCCCGAAGACGTGCTGGCTGACGTTGAGTTCGTACAGGAGCTTGTTCGTCTGCTCGCCGTAGGAGAGCTGTCCGTACTTGCTCTGGAAGTCGTCGGACTTCCAGAGCGCGTAGGCGCGGGTCCCCACGTCCCAGACGTAGCCGCCGGTGGTCCTGTCGGTGATCTCGGTGCTGTAGACGCACAGCGTGTTGTCGGCCGGGGCGGCGGCCCGGGGTGCCGGTGCGGACGGCTCGGCCGCGGCGGCCGGTGCGGAGACGGCGGCCGTGGCGAGGACGGCCACGGCGAGGGAACGGGTGAGGAAAGAGCGTAAAGTCACGCCAAAGGTATACATGCGGTGACCCGTTCATGATCATTTCGGGGGTCGATTTCTCGCCAGGCCGCGTGCGCGGCTCTGCGGCGGCTCCGGGAGGGGGTTGCGTCGTGTCGGTCATCCGGCGGAGTGCCGTGGAGGGATGACCTCCGCGGGGTCCAGCGCTCATCTCTCCGCCGCCGCCCTGTGAATTGCCCTTTCGGGCCTTCCGAATTGCCCTTTCGGGCCCAGGGGTGCAGGGGAGGGCGATTTATCGCGGCGCGAATGAATTTATGGTGAAACTGTCCTTTCGGAGTGCTTTCGAGATGCTCGCAGGGACATGAAAGAAGCAGTTCAGAGGCTCACTTGGAGGGATTGGACGTGTCCGGAGGCGCATTTTCGAACCGTGCGCACACAACCAAGTGCGCAGGCCGCGAGTCACATGTTGTTGTTGAATCCAGGTACTCCTCATGGAGGTTGGGAAAATGCGCTCTCAACTCATCGGTAGCCGCACGACAAGCGCCGTGTCCGCGTTGACTCTGGCTCTCGGCGCGGGGATCGCCGCACCGGTGCTGCTGTCCGGAACCGCCGGCGCGGCCGCGCCGGCGGCCACCGCCGCTCTCGACGGGAGTTCGATCGTCTACAAGGCCGCCGCCGGGCAGAAGAACAAGGTGGACGTCACCGCGTCGCGGTCCGGCTCGGGCCTCGACAGCATCACGTACGTCATCGACGACGTCGTCAAGATCAAGGCGGGCGACGGCTGCACCTACCCCAGCGGCACGGACCGTACGAAGGTGTCCTGCAAGGTCGACACCCATGACTCCCAGGACCCGTACGCCACCCTCGAGTTGTTCGCCGGCGACGGCGACGACACCGTCAGGTACACCAACAAGACCGACGACGCCTACTACTTCGCCAGGCTCGACCTCGGCAAGGGCAACGACACCCTGACCGAGGCCGCCGGCGTCCAGGGCAACTCCGTCCACGGCGGCGCGGGCGACGACACCCTCACGGTCAGCGAGTACAGCGTCGTGCTCGGAGGTGACGGCAAGGACGCGATCCGCGCGGGCAGGGGCGCCATCTCGATAGGCGGCAACGGCAACGACACGATCTACGCCGGCGGCGAGAGCAGCGACGCCGACGGTGGAGCGGGCAACGACGTGATCCGCGGCGGCGGGAGCCGGCAGAACCTGAACGGCGGCGACGGCAACGACACGATCCGCGCCGGCGCGGGGAACGACTTCCTCTACGGCGGCAAGGGCAACGACGTCCTGTACGGCGAGGCCGGCGACGACACCGTCTACGGCAACAGCGGCGACGACAAGCTGTACGGGGGCTCCGGCACGGACACCCTGTCCGGCGGTCCCGGCAGGGATGAAGTCCACCAGGACTGACGCCGCACACTCGCAGCCGTCAGCCGTCAGCCGTCAGCCGTCAGCCGTCAGCCGTCAGCCGTTGGCCGATAGTCGATGGCCTCCGGCGCCCACGGCCCTTCCGTCCCGGGCGCGCGCGCCGCCTCGGCGGCTTCGCGGGCTAGGGGAGCGGTTCGAAGGTGATGTGCGGGGCCAGCGAGCGGAGGAAGTCCGGCGAGTCGAAGATCTCGCCCGCGGAGGCGACGCCCACCGCCCTGACCTGACCGGTGAGGACCCGGTGCACCGCTTCCACCACGAGTGGCGCGGTGACCGCGTAGATGTCCTGGCCGCGGGCCACGGCACGCCGCTCGCTGCCGCCGGAGCGCACGACGACATCGACGACGAAGGTCTGCGCGGACCTTCCCCGCGCGTCGACGGCGGCCGGGGCCGGGGTGCCGGGGGCCGTCACGTCCCCGGCCGCCTCGACGGTCATGTAGGTGCGCACCTCGGGAACGGACAGGTGGCTGGGGACCGTGACGACGTCGGCCATCGTGAACTCCCCGATGACGGACCGGGTGCCCACCGGATCGGGGAAGGCCCACTTCACGGTGGGCGGGGCGTCGTCGCGGTACTCCAGGCGTCCGTTCGCGAAGCGGACGCGTCGGCCGCCCCGGCGCTCCCGGGAGACCGCGCCCGCGGCACGCGTCCCCGCGGTGGGGTGCCAGCGGTTCAGGCCGTAGGCGATGTGCACCTCGTCGGCCTGAGTCCAGTCGTCCATCGCCGCGGTGGCCACCAGGTCGCCGAGACCGCCGTAGAAGGCCATCGCGGGCACGATCACCGCTCCCGCGGCGCGGGCGCGGTCCGCGAAGTGCGCGAACGTGTCGGCGTTGGCCTCGATCTCCGCCGCCACGTCCAGATACGGGACCCCGGCGCGCAGCGCCGCCTCGATCACGGGAGCGGCCGTCGTGGCGAAGGGCCCGGCGCAGTTGACGACGGCCGCCGCGCCCGTCAGCGCCCGGTCCAGCGAGGCCGGATCGCCGACCGCCGCGGGCCGGACCGCGAGGCCGGGGTGCGAGGCGGCCAGCGACCGCAGCTTGCCCGCGTCCCGGCCGCAGAGGACCGGGACGAACCCGCGCTCCCGCAAGTGCGTCACGACGAACTTGCCGGTGTGCCCGTACGCGCCGTACACCGCCACTGTCTGCCCCGCTGCCATGACTTCTCTCCCTGCGTCCGGACCAGCCCACGAACTGTGCTTGAACGATCAACTAGGGCCATCCTGGCCGGTGCGGGCGCCGCGCGTGAGTGTCTGGAACGACATGACGCGTACAATTCCGGACATGAGTTCTGTCGCGCTCGCCGTCACCGACGGGATGCTGCACTTCGAACTGTCCGTGGCGTACGAGGTCTTCGGCTCCGCCCCGGACGCCGTGCCCGGGCCCTGGTACGACCTCGGGGTGTGCGGCCCGGACGCCGTGCGGTTCGGCCGGTTCCGCCTGGAGCCCGACGGCGGCTTCGACCGGCTCCGGCGCGCCGCCACCGTGATCGTCCCCGGCTGGGCCGACGTCGACGAGGAACCGCCCGCCGACCTGGTCGACGCGGTGCGCGCCGCCCACGACGCGGGGGCGCGCGTGGCCTCCCTGTGCACGGGCGCGTTCGTCCTGGCCGCCGCCGGCCTCCTCGACGGGAAGCGCGCGACCACGCACTGGGCGCACACCGAGGCCCTGGCCGCCCGCTACCCACGCGTGGAGGTCGACCCCGACGTGCTCTACGTCGACAACGGCAGCGTGCTCACCTCCGCAGGCAAGGCCGCCGCGATGGACCTCTGTCTGCACCTCGTCCGCCTCGACCACGGCTCGTCGGTCGCCAACGCGGTGGCCCGCCGCCTGGTCGTACCGCCGCACCGGGACGGCGGCCAGGCCCAGTTCGTCACCACCCCGGTGCCCGCCCGGGACGACCACCCCCTCGCCGGCCTGCTCCCCTGGGCGATCGAGCGCCTCGGCGAGCCGCTGACCGTGGAGGACCTGGCGCGCCGGGCGCGGATGAGTGCGCGCCACCTGGGCCGGCACTTCAAGGCGGCGACCGGCACCACCCCGCTGCAATGGCTCCTCGCCCAACGGATCCGCCGCGCCCAGGAGTTGCTGGAGAACACCGACGACGGCATCGACACCATCGCCGCGGCCACCGGCATGGGCACCGCCACGACGCTGCGCCGCCACTTCCACCGCACCGTCGGCGTGCCGCCGGACACCTACCGCCGCACGTTCCGCTCGCGCGGCCCGGTCAAGGGCCCCGCACGCGGCGCATAGTCGCCGCTACAGCAAACGATGGGCAAATGTCAGGTGAGCCGGCGGTACGCCCCGCGGAGTTCGTCGAGAATGGACGGTGACGGAGAGGGGCGTCAGGGGACCCGGAACACCGCTGCTCCCCTGGCCAGAGGTCAAGTCGCAGGGGGCCGGAGATGAAGGACACATCTGGACATCCGCTGGCCGCGCCGAGGATCCACGACGCCGCGGACGGCGTCGTCACCCTCGGCGGGCCCGCAGCCGAGCTGGTGGTGCGGGTCGAGCCGTACGCGGGGATGGCCGCGGGGGATCAGGTGCAACTGCGCTGGGACACCGGGGTGTTGCGCACCTCCCGGATCGACACCCAGGTCATCGGCGCCGGTGAGGTCGGCGAGGCCAAGGTCTTCACCGTCGCGCGCCCGACCCCGGGCACGGCACGGGTGAGCTACCTCGTGGGCCACCCCGCGGGGGACTGGCACGCCTCGCAGCGGCTGACCGTCACCGTGCGGGAGACCCACGAGAGCCCACCAGGCCTCGCCCGGCCGTGAACCGACCGGTCAGGCGCCGGGCGGCACGCTGCCCTTGACCACGGTGCCGGGCGCGGGCACGGTCAGGCGCGTGAGGTAGTCGGTGATCGCCTTCCGCTCGGCGCCGCCGTTGAAGACCTTCGCGCCGTGCCCCCAGCCGTCGACCTCCACGAGCGCCGCCTTGTCACCGAGGCGCCCCGCGACGGAGCGGGCCCAGTCGACGGGCGTGGCGTTGTCGTGGCGGGCGTTGATCAGCAGCATCGGGTGCCGGGTGCGGAACGCCTCAGGGCCGCCGGGCCGGGGCGTGGGACGCTCCGGCAGGCCCAGACAGAGGTTGGCGTACCCGATCGCGTTGGGCGAGAAGCCGAAGGCGGGCGCGGCCTCGCGGTCCGCCTTCCGGTCGGCGAGGTAGGCCGCGGCGTCCGGGGCGCGCAGGTTCAGATCGACGCACACCGCCTGGTCGGCGACGGGCAGCAGCTTGCCGGCGGGCTCCTCATCAGTGTCCTCCCGCCAGGGCTCCCCGCTGTCCAGGGCCTGGAGGTACTCGCCGACCACCGGCCAGGACGGGGTCAGGAGCATCTGGTCGAGCGTGCCGTTGAGGGCCGCGGGCGTGACCTTCTTGCCGTCGTTGCGCAAGGTGCCGTCGGCGGCCTTGGCGGCCACGCGCCGCAGGACCGCGCGCGGGTCCTTCTCGCCAAGGGCGCACGCGTCGTTCTCGCCGCACCACTGGGCGAACTGCCCATAGGCGCGCTCCAGGGCGCGGGCGCTGTCGGTGCCGAAGGCGCGGCGGCCGACCGCCGGATCCATCACGCCGTCGAGCACGGCGGCCCGCACCCGCTCGCCGTACAGCTGCGCGTACCGCTGGCCGTACACCGTGCCGTACGAGTGCCCGTACAGGGAGACGTGGTCCTCGCCGAGCGCGGCGCGGACGGTCTCGACGTCATGGCTGACGCTGGTCGCGTCGGTGTGCGCGGCCACGGGCCCGGACGCGCGGGCACAGTCCTCGGCGAAGGCGCTCGCCCGCTCGCGCTCGCGGGCGAACTCCGCGGCGGAGGCGGCGGGCTTCTTGTCGCGCGCCATGGCGACGTACGGCCCGGCAGGACAGCGCACCGGGCTGCTCGCGCCGACGCCGCGCGGATCGAGACTGACGATGTCGAAGCGCCGCTCGAGGCCGCCCCACGCGTCGGTGGACCGGACCGTGTCGACGCCGGAGCTGCCCGGGCCGCCCGGCAGGAAGACGAGCGTGCCGACGCGCAGGCCGGGCTCGGTGGCCGCGCGCCGGGCGACCGCGATGTCGATCTTCTCGCCGTCGGGCTTCTTCCAGTCGACGGGCACCCGGACCTTGCCGCAGTCGGCTCCCTTCGGCACGCCCTCCTCGGCCGGGCAGGCCTTCCACGCCACGCGCTGCGCCGGGATCCGCACGGCCGTCGTGCCCGGCGCCCCGGACACGACGTCCCGGTCCTGCCACGCGTACAGGGCGCCCCCGACGCGCGCCCCCGACCAGGAGCCGCAGTTCGTGTCGGCCTTCGCGGCCACGTCCGAGGGGAACCAGTCGGCCTTCAGACGCGGCTTGCCCTGCGGCTTCCCCCGCACACAGGAGGCGGGGAACGCGCCGTTCTTCGCGGTGAACCGCAGGATGCGGTCCTCGCCCGTCGTCGACATCACGTACGAGACGTCCTCGGCGTCGTCCGGCAGCCACCGCGGCACGGACTTCCGGGCCTTCTTCGCCTCGGCGCCGGTCTTGTACGTCGCCTTCTCCTGGTGGTCGTCGAAGGGGTTGTACGAGCCGCCGCACGCCGTCAGGGAGACGGCGAGCGCGGCCACGCCGAGGGCACAGGCCGGTGTGCGCGGGAATCGGGGCATGGGCGTCGCTCTCTTCAGGCGTCCGGGAATACTGCGTCCCTCCCACGGTCGCCGCGCGGCGACCGGCGCCGCCTCGGCCATTCGATGGATCGGACCCGCGCCGGTCCGGCTTTCGGTTGAGCCCCCGCGTACGACCTGGTCCGTACATTCGCTATGTGAACCGCCGCCGCGTCCTGCTCCTCGCCCTGCCGCCCGCGCTGCTGCTCTGGCTCGGCGACCTCGTGTCGAACCAGCCGGACGGGTCCCGGCTCCCGCTGGTGTCCGGGCCCCTGGCCCTGGTGACGCTGCTCGCGTGCCGCCGCGTCCCCGTCGAGGCGCTGACGGCCGGGGCGGCCCTGGCCTCCGGGGCGCTGACGCTCGGGATGCTCGGGTTCGCCCCCGCGGGCGGCAGCTGGGGGCTGCTGGAGTCGGCGGCGCTGCTCGGGCTGCTCACCGTGGCGGCCCGGACGGCACGGGTTCCCGCCGCGTACGCCCTGTGTCCGCTCCTGGCCGCGGCGATCGCCGCGGCGCCGGTGCGCATGGGCTTCCCCTCGGACGCCCAGACCTTCGCGTTCCTGCTGACGGTCGCCGCGGGCGGCGCGCTCGCCCTCGGCTGCTACCTGCGCTCCCTGGACCGGCGCCGGGCCGACGCCGTGACCGCCGTGCAGGAGGCGGAGCGCCTCGCCCTCGCACGTGACCTGCACGACTTCGTCGCCCACCACGTCACCGGCATCGTCGTGCAGGCCCAGGCGGCTCGCACCATCCGGGTGACGGCACCCGAGCAGCTCGACCCGCTCCTCGCGGGCATCGAGCGGGCGGGCACGGAGACCCTCGCCTCCATGCGCCGCCTCGTGCACGTGCTGCGGGCCGCGCCCGACGCCCCGACCCGGCCCGCCGACCTGCTCACCGAACTCGCCGCCCTGGTGGCCGCGCACACCGACGGCGGGGGAGCGGCGGCCACCCTGGACGTCTCCGCCGAGGCCCGCGCCCTCGCCCTCGCGCCGGAGGCCGAGACGTCGGCGCACCGCGTCGTGCAGGAGTCCCTCACCAACGTCCGCCGCCACGCGCCCGAGGCCGACGCCGTCCGCGTCCGGCTCACGGCGGACCGCGGCCGGCTGCGCGTGGAGGTCACCAACGGGCCCGCGCCCGCCGGTGACCGCCCGCCGCCGGGCGGCAGCGGCGGGCTCGGCCTGGTCGGCCTGCGCGAGCGGGTGGAGGCTGCCGGCGGCCACTTCGAGGCGGGGCCCGCGCCGGGCGGCGGCTGGCGGGTCCGCGCCGAGTTCCCCCCGGCACACCTGCCACACTGACCACGATGAGCACTACGCCCCCCGAGACCGGCGCCGCGCCCCTGCGCGTCCTGATCGCCGACGACCAGGACATGGTGCGCACCGGCTTCCGCCTCATCCTCGCCGCGCAGCCCGGCATCGAGGTGGTCGGCGAGGCCGCGGACGGCGCCGCGTGCGTGGAGCTGGCCCGGCGGCTGCGCCCCGACGTCTGCCTGGTCGACGTCCGCATGCCGAAGCTCAACGGCCTGGAGGTGACCAGGCTGCTCGCGGGCCCGGACGCGGTCGACCCCCTGCACGTCGTGGTGGTGACCACCTTCGACCAGGACGACTACCTGGACGAGGCCCTGCGCTCCGGCGCCGTCGGCTTCCTGCTCAAGGACGCGGGGCCCGGTCTCCTGGTGGAGGCGGTGCGTGCCGCCGCGCGCGGCGACGCCCTGGTCTCGCCCGCCGTCACGCTGCGGCTGCTGCGGCGCATGGCCGACCGGCACGGCCCGCAGTGCGGCGCGGCAGCCGTGGGCGCCACGCCGCACGAGCTGACCGAGCGGGAGCTGGACGTCGCCCGCCTCGTGGCGCGCGGCCGCACCAACCAGGAGATCGCCGCCGAACTGTTCATCTCCGTCGCCACCGTGAAGACCCACCTGGTCAACATCCAGGCCAAGCTGGCCGTCCGGAACCGCGTCGAGATCGCGGCCTGGGCATGGGAGTCGGGGCGGATGGGCCGCGCCTGAGGCTCAGACCAGCCAGCGCGCGGGCGTGGCCCGGCGCACGTGGACGAGCACGTCGAACGCGTCGGCCAGCGAAGCGACCGCGATGTGCTGGGAGGCGTCATGGGCCGGGTCGTAGACGCCGCTGATGACGCGGAGCTTCGCGGGTCCTTCCCACTGGCGGCGTACGTCGTCGCGGCGCAGGTCGAGCCAGTCGGCGGGCTTCCCCGCCGCGCCGAGCCGCGCGTCGAGCAGGTCCGCGCCCGGCTCGGGGACGGTGACGACACCGAGGTCTCCGTGGTGGAAGCCGATCGCCACGGAGACGTACCGGGCGCCGTAGTGCTCGCGCAGGAGCGAGCCGGCGGTGGGCTGCGCAGGGGAGTCGGGCACCATGCCCATGACGGTCTCGGCCGCCGCCGTGTGCGCGATCCCGTCCCAGTAGACCAGCCGCAGGCCGGTGCGGCGCTGGGCGTCCATGAGGGCGTTCGCCTCCACCGCGGTGTCGTTCGCGAAGCTGCCGCGCCCGGCGACGCTGCCCGCGTGAAAGCTCACGATCAGCCGCATCCGAGTCAGGACCTCGTCGTCATCGCCGATGCCGGGACGCGCCTGGATCAGGGCGAGCGCGTCACGGGCGTGCTCGACGAACGGCCGCCCGGGATGGGTGCCCCGCGCCCGCTGCACGTGCTCGTCGGTGTCGTGCGCGGTCCGGATCGGATCGAGGTGGGACGTCACCTCCGCGAGCAGTTCCGGGGCGGCCGCGCGCACGTGCTCAAGTACGGCGTCGTAGTCCTCGGTCCGCGCCTGCGCGGGCTTCACGCCGAAGATCCGTACCGGGTCGTCCGGGTGGTCCCGGTTGAACTCCCGGATCCACGTGAGTGCGGCGGCCATCTCGGCGGTGCGCCACGGCCGCCAGGCACCGGCGAGCACGGCTTCGGCCGAGCCCTCGCCGCCCCGCGCGTACCGGTCGAGGTCGGCGGCGACGTCGGCGCTGTCCTGCACGGCGAGCGCCCGGAACCCGTGCTGCCGGACCAGGCGGCGGAAGAGCTGGTCGCGGATGCCGAACGTCTCCCGGGAGAACCGGGTGGACTCACCGATGCCGACGACGGCTGCCCCGGTGGCGATGCCTTCGGCCATGGCGTCGAGCGTGGCATCGGCCAGAGGGCCGGCGCCGCCGGGCTGCCGGCCAGGGCTTTCCAGGAGGGAGCCGGGGGCTTCCCCGGGCGTGGACAAGGGGACCTGAAGAGCGGTGGTGTCGTTCGTCATGTCCCAGATCGTGGTACGTGAACCTTGGTTGAGGTCAAGAGCCGCTGAGGCCGAGGAGGGGCCGAGGCCGAGGAGGGGCCGAGGCCGAGGAGGGGCTGAGGCCGAGAAGCGCCTGACGGTTACTCCTCATCGGTGGCAGGGGTCACCTCGACCTCGATGACGTCGTCCCTGTCGAAGAGTTCGGCGGTCAGCCGCCCGGTGTCGGCGGAGCCCTCCAGGGCCAGCAGGACCCGGGCGGCGGGGTCGGTCCCGCCGGGCAGCCGGTCGACCCTGACCTGGAGGATGCGGAATCCGCGCCGGGTGCACGTCTCCATCAGCTGGGGCAGCAGGGCGGTGCCCGTGCGGTACGTCATGCGCAGCTCGAAGGCGGAACCGCTCGCGCGGGGCGGCACGCGTGCGGCGAGCCGTGGGTAGCCGCGGACGACGAGGAAGTGCAGCGCGGTGGCCGCCAGGGCGAGGACGGGCAGTCCGCCGCCGCAGGCCATGCCCACCGCGCAGGTGAGCCAGATCGCGGCGGCGGTGGTGAGGCCGCGCACGACGTCCTGGCGCACGAAGATCAGGCCGCCGCCGATGAAGCCGATGCCGGACACGATCTGCGCGGCCACCCGGGAGGGGTCGAAGGACACGTCGCCCAGGGCGAGGGCGCTCGCGAAGCCGTGCTGGGAGATCTCCATCATCAGGGCGCTCGCGATGCCCACGAGGGTGTGCGTGCGCAGCCCCGCGCTCTTGTGCCGGGACGCGCGCTCCCAGCCGATGAGGCTCGAAAGGAGCAGGGCGAGCCCGAGTTCGGACAGCTGCCGCGGACCCTGCCCGCTCCTCATGCCCCACAGGGGCACCGCCAGATGGACCATGCGCACCTCCTGTCACCGCCCTCGCCCCTGCCCCGGACGGCGCGGGGCACACCTGCCGCCTCACCTCCGGCCGAGGGCCGCGTACAGGGACGAGGCGACGACGATGCCGACGGGCAAGGAGAGGTCCATGCCGCCCATGGCCCCGGCGATCGGTCCGGTGTACACGGTGTCGACGCACAGGGCCGCGGCGGTGACGCCGCCCGCCAGGGCCAGGGCCCCGGCCGGGTTGACCCCGGCGGTGTACCAGAAGGGGCTGCCCGGGGTCTCGTCCATCAGGGCGGGGCCGTCGTAGCGGTTGCGGCGCAGCAGGATGTCCGTGGCGTAGACGGCGGTGGCGGGGCCGAGCAGGACGACGGTGAGCTGGAGGACGTTGCTGACCGTGTCGAGGAAGTCGGAGACGAGGAGCGCGTACAGGGTGAGGGAGACCGCGGCGATGCCGTCGGCGACGACGCTGAGGGAGCGGCGGATGCGCACGCCGACGGCCTGGAGGGCGAGCCCGGCGCTGTAGGACGTCAGGGCGTTGAGCGCGATCGTGCCGAGGACCAGGGCGAGCAGGAAGACCGGGTCGAACCAGCCCGGCAGGATCCGCTGAAGGCCGGCCTGGGGATCCCCCATGTCGACCGCCGTGGCGGCGAGGGCCCCGAGGGAGCACACGGCGACGCCGGGCAGGAAGCCGCCGAGGGCGGTCCAGCCGAGGACGGCCTTCGCGGACGTCGTCCCCGGCAGATAGCGGGAGAAGTCGGCGCTGGTGGTGTACGACAGCGGAGCCGCGCCGATCAGGGTGACGCCGGAGATGAGGACCGCCCACAACTCACCGCCGGTCAGCGGCTCGACGGGGGCGTAGGCGTAGTCCGCGTGCTGGAACACGCGGACCGCGACGACGGCGAAGACGGTGGTGAGCGCCAGGGTGATCGGCAGGTACAGCTTCATGATGGTGGCGTGGCCGTAGACGCCGATGGTCAGGGTCAGCGTGGCGACGACGAGGACCACGCCGACCTTCACGCCGGTGCCCGCGGTGACACCGGCCTTCTCCACCAGGGAGAACGCGGCGGTCGCGGCGGCGGCGAGGTTCAGGGCGAAGTACGACACGGAGATCAGCCAGCCGACGATCGCGTTGTTGACCCGGTTGCCACGGATTCCGAACATCGCGCGTGTGATCACTTCGCTCGGCGCGCCCGCGGCCGGGCCGGATATGGCGAGCAGCCCGGTGAGCGACCAGAACAGATTGCCCGTCACGATCACGGCGAGGGCCTGCCAGAGGCTCAGGCCCATCAGGATCAGGGTGCCGCCGGTGACCAGGCCCAGGTAGTTGACGCTCGCCGCGGCCCAGACGGAGAACAGCCGCCGGGGGTGGCCGTGGCGCTCCCGCTCGGGGATGTGGTCGATGCCGTGGGCCTCGACGCGGCCCGCCCCGCCGATCGGGGGCCGCGCCTCCTGGTGCGTCGTTCCGGGGTTCAGGGGGACTTCGTGCGGGTCGGGAAGCGTGGACGCCATACGGCCCCTCCGGATGCTGGGTACCCACCTGCTTGTTTATTGGTCGCACACTCAATAGCATGGATTCCATGACGTCAAGGCTCCAGAACAAGCGAATTCGCAAGTCTCCGACGGAAAGGCGTGCGGAAATCGTTGCAGCCGCGGCTCGGTTGGCCGTGATCGAAGGTCTGGAGTGCATCACGCTCCGGCGCGTCGCCGAGGAACTCGACGTCCGTCCGGGGCTCATCAGCCACTACTTCCCCGCGGTGGACGACCTGGTGGCCGAGGCCTACGGCACCGCTGCCGACTCCGAACTCGACGCACTCCTCCCGGCCGATCGCGCCGACGCCACCTGCGCCCAGCACCTGGCGCGGTTCTTCGCCCGGACCAGCGGAGAGGCCTACGACGACATCAGCCGCCTCTGGCTCAACGCGCGGCACCTCAGCCGCTACCGGCCCGCGCTGCGCGACCGCGTCTGCGCACAGGAGGCCGCCTGGCGCGACCGGCTCGAAGGGCACATCCGTGACGGCGTCGCCCGAGGGGAGTTCCACACCGACGACCCACTGGTGACGACCTTTCAGATCCTGGTCGTCCTCGACGGCCTGGGCATGCTCGTCAACAGCGGCGACACCGTCGACAGCCCACCGGAGGTGCTGCGCCTGCCCGTCACCACGGCCGAGCGCGAACTCGGCCTGGAACCGGGCGCGCTGAGCGCCGCCACCCCCGACTGACCACCCCGGCACGCCTCTTCCGTCACGTGCCGCGTGCCGCCGCTCCGACCGACCCCCGCAGCGCGCTGAGCGTCGCCGCTCCCACCGACGACCCACAAGGAGACCTCCCCGTGCGCACTTCCCTCATCCTGCTCTCGGCCCGTCTGCTCGACCCGGTGTCCGGCGAGTTCCTGCCGCAGACCGCGCTCGCCGCGGCGGGCGGACGCATCACCGCCCTCGGCGACGACCAGGACGTCCGCGCGCTCGCGGACCCCGCCACCGAGGTGATCGACCTCAAGGGCGCGGTGGTGACACCGGGCCTGGTCGACGGCCACCTCCACCCCGTCACCGGCGCCGAACTGACCCGCGGCGTGGACCTGTCGGCCTGCACCGACCTGACGCAGGTGCGCGAAGCACTCGCGCGTGCGGTACGGGACCTCACCCCCGGCGCGTGGCTGCGCGGCTGGGGCCTCGACCCCAACGTGTTCGCGGGCGGCCCCGTCGAGACCGCCCCCTTCGACGCCGTACTCGACGGCGTACCCGCCCACCTGCTGCTCTTCGACGCCCACTCCATGCTGGCCAGCCGACGCGCCCTCGAACTCGCCGGCGTCGACGGGCCGCGTGCCTTCGACCAGGCCACCGCCGAGGTGGTGTGCGACACCGCGGGACGGCCCACCGGTCTGCTCCTGGAGAGCGCCGCCTGCGAGCTGGTGGAGCGCGCCGCCCCGCAGCCCACCCCCGAGGAGCGCCGCGCCCGGCTCACCGCCGTGCTGAGCGACATGGCGGCGAAGGGTCTCACCGGCGGCCACGCCATGGACGCAGGCGGCGACAGCCTCGCCTGCTACGCCGATCTCGACGCGGCCGGGGACCTGCCGCTGCGGCTGCGGGTCGCCCCCTGGTGCCAGCCCGGCACCGACGACGACGGCGTGCGCGCCCTCATCGACCAGCAAGGCGTGGGCGGCCGCCTGTGGCGCACCGACGGCGTGAAGATCTTCATGGACGGCACCATCGACAACGGCACCGCGTGGCTGGAACAGCCCGACTGCCACGGCGAGTCCCGGCACGCCTTCTGGCCGGACCCCGAGGAGTACACCCGCGTGATCGGCGTGCTCCACCGCGCCGGCGTGCCCACCGCCACCCACGCCATCGGCGACGCGGCCGTACGCCACGTCCTCGACGCCGTCGAGAAGGCCCAGGCCGACGACTGGCGGGCGGTGCGGCACCGGGTCGAGCACATCGAGACCGTGCCCGACGACACCCTGCGCCGGTTCGCCGAACTGGGCGTCGTGGCCTCCATGCAGCCGACCCACTGCACCGACTTCACCCGGGCCGACCACACCGACAACTGGTCGCGCCGCCTCGGCGAGGAGCGTGCCGCGCGTGCCTGGCGCTGCCGCGACCTGCACGACTCCGGGGCCGTCGTCGTCCTCGGCTCCGACTGGCCCATCGCGCCCCACCCGCCGCTCGTCGTCATGGCAGGGGCCCGCCACCGCCGGCCCAGCCGCGACCTCACCCAGGCCCCGCACGGCCCCGAACAGGCCCTGACGGCCCTGGAAGCGCTCCAGGGCATGACCGTCAACGCCGCCTACGCGGCCGGTGAGGAGCACGAGGCGGGCCGCGTCGCGATCGGCCACCGCGCCGACCTGACCGTCCTGGCCGCCGACCCGCTCACCACCGCCGCCACCGAACTGCCGGACCTGCCGGTGCTGCTCACCGTCGTCGACGGCCGGCCGACCCACCGCGACGCCCGGCTGTGACCGCCCGGCTCAGGCGTGGCGGAAGGCGCCTGAGAGAATGATGTGTATGGCACACAACGGTGGGGTGGTCGCGCACGGCGGCCACGGCGGACCGGATTCCTTGGTCGTCGTGGCCGCCGTGATCGTCCAAGAGGGGCGTCTGCTGGTCGTGAGCAAGAAGGCGGCGCCGGACGTGTTCTATTTGCCGGGCGGTAAGCCCGACGCGGGGGAGGAGCCGCTGGAGGCCCTGGTCAGGGAGCTGGACGAGGAACTGGGTGTCCGTCCCGTGGCCCCGGCGTTCCTGACCGAGATCCAGTCGACGGCGGCCCTGGAAGGGGTGCCTCTGCACTTGACGGTCTTCACCGCGGGCCTCAGCCAAGTGCCCCGGCCCGCGGCCGAGTTGGCCCACCTGCGGTGGATCGAGGGCACCGAGACCGACCTGCGGCTTGCCCCTGCCGTGGAGGAACAGATCCTGCCGATGCTGCGCCGGAGCGGGCTCGTGCCGGTGGGCTGAGGGGGCCCGCCACACCCTGGGCCGAGCGGCCCCCGCCCGCGTGGCACGGCAACAGGCCCCGGCCCCGCACGAGGAGTCGAACCGCGGAGCGCAGGCCGAGCGCGTCCGCTCCCACCTGTCCCAGGAGTCGTCCTGAGCCCCGCCGGCCCCGCGTGAGTGTGGCTGGATCGCTCGGCTGAGGAGCCTTTCAGTCCGGTGATACTCAGGTCTCGGCAATCCGTCCCCAACTCCTACCTCCGGAGGCCGCTCATGCCCCAGACCCAGGTGCAGTCCGCCGTTCTCGAAGCGTGGCTGTCGGGCGCCGAGAGCGCGTACGGCCAGGCCAACCCGGCGGGACCGCTCTACGTCGGCGGGACCGCGGCCGAGGCCGCGCTGGTCGACCCGAGTGACTCCCTGTACGGCTTCTGTTCCAGCCCCAGCGGGTCGCACGGCAGTTGGTGCTGCTGATCCCCCGCGGGGAGCCGCGCGCCACGGCACTCCTGTCATAGGGGGCACGGGCCACGCGGCTCCCCGCGTCTCTTCCGAGCGGCTCGACAGGCGCCGACGCGCGGCGCGGGACGGGGACAGGGGACCGTGAGCGGATCGGCACCGGAGAAGCAAGAGCGGCGGGACGGGCCGGGAGGACCCGGCCAAGGCCGTGACGAGGCGCAGTGGTTCGCCCGGCCCGTCGAGAACATCGCCCGCCCCTGGAGACAGGAGCTGGCCCGGCGCCTCGCCGCCGTGGACGCGCTGGGCGGGCCCGAACGGAACGTGATCCTCGACGCCGGCCACACCGCCCTGCTCGACTCCTTGCACGCGAAGCTGTCCCGCCTGTTCCTGATCGAACTGCACGCCCTGCGCATGGCGGCGGACGGCGGGGCGGCCGACGCGGGCACGGCGGCCGGTCCCGACGACGGGACCTGGGCCGCGTTCATCGAACGGGCAGGGCAGGACGGCTACCTCGACGGCCTGGCCCACCGGTACCCGACCCTCGGCACACGGATCGCGTCGGTGGCACGGCTCTCGGTGACGGCCACGGCCCGTTTCGCCGAGCGGCTCGCCACGGACCGCGACCTGCTGAGGCCGCTGCTCGGAGCGGCGCCCGGGGAGGTGCGCGCCGTCACGTTCGGCGCGGGTGACAGCCACCGCGGCGGACAGACGGTCAGCCGGGTCGACTTCGCCGCCGGAAGCGTCATGTACAAGCCCCGGCCGTCCGGGGCCGACGTGGCCATCGGCGCGCTCCTCGACGAGCTGTTCGCGGACCTTCCCGACGCCCCGCCGCCGCACGAGCGCATCCGGGTACCGCGTACGCTGGCCCGGGACGGCTACGGCTGGGCGGCGTTCGTCCCCCACCGCTACTGCGCCGACGAAGCCGAACTCGCCGCGTTCTACCGGGGCGTCGGCCACTGGCTCGCCGTCCTCCGCTGCGTCGGCGGCACCGACATGCACGCCGAGAACATGATCGCCGCGGGCCCGGTCCCGGTGATCGTGGACGCCGAGACCCTCTTCGACGCCCCCGCGCCGTTCCCGCCCAGCGGTCGCGGCGACGCGGTCGACGTGGCGGCGGCCGCCATCCGCCGCACGGTGCTGCGCACCGGGCTGCTGCCCGTGCGCGGCACGGGCTTCGCACTCGGCGGCGTGGACATCTCCGGCGTCGGGGCGCTGCCCGGCCAGCAGCCGCTCATCCCGCACCCGGTGATCGCGGGCGGCGGCACCGCCACGGCCCGCTTCGAGGTGGACCTGGTGGCCATGCCCACGGCGGGCAACCACCCCAGTCCCACCCCGGTCCTGAGCACGTACTGGGACCGGATCCTGGCGGGCTTTCGCGAGATGACCGCGCACCTGCGGCGGCCGGAGACCGACCCGTACGCGCTCCTCCGCCGCTTCGAGGGCGCCCGGGCGCGGCGGATCCTGCGGCCGACACAGGCGTACGTCGACATCGGCCGGATGCTGTGGCACCCGGCCTCGCTGCACGACGAGCCGGCCGCGGTCGAGCGCGCCCGCGACATCCTGCGGCGCAACGCCGAGGTGCTGCCGGGCGCGCCGACGGACCGCGCCGCCATCGACGGCGAGATCGCCGAACTCCTGGTCGGTGACGTGCCGATGTTCACCTTCCCCGTGGACGCGGCCGCCGTACGCGCCACGGTCGAGGACTGGCGCACCGCCGACCTGGCCCTGGAGGAGTCGGTGATCCAGGACGCGCTGGTGGGCGCGTACCTCAACGAGCGGTCGCTGCCCGCGCGCGTACAGGCCGCCGCCCACCAGCCGCACGCCCGTGACCGGGAGCGCCGCCGCCGGGACCTCGCGGCGCGGATGGTGCGGCGGCTGTGCGACGGCGCGGTGCGCGGCGATGACGGCACGGTCACCTGGATCAGCCCGGTGTTCACCCCCGCCGGATGGTCGATCAGGGTGCTGCCCGCCGACCTCTACACCGGGCAGGGCGGGCTCGCGCTGACGCTCGCGGAGTACGACGCGGAGGTGCGGGCCGGGCGCGCCGATGAGGTGCCGGGTGTCGCCGAGACCTTCGCGGGGGCTCTGCGGGTCCTGGTGAGCACCGAGGACGTGACGCCGACGCCGTCGGCGGGAGCGTTCAGCGGCGCGGCGTCACAGGTGTGGACGTGGCTCGCGCTGCACCGGGTGCTCGGTGAGGACTGGCTCTTGGAGCGCGCCGCCGCCCGGGCCCAGCTCCTGGAGGAGGGCCCGCTGGTCGACGACGACGTCGAGGTGGACCTCCTCAACGGCGCGGCGGGCGGTGTCGTCCCGCTGCTCGGCCTGGCCGCGGCGACCGGGCAGGACCGCTGGCTCGCCGCGGCCGCGCGCATCGGCCGTCGCCTTTCCGGCCTGGCCGTGGTCGACGGGAGCGGCGCCCGCTGGCCGACCCGCCTCAACCCCGAGGGCATCGGGGGCTTCGCCCACGGCGCCACCGGCATCGGCTGGGCCCTGAGGCGGCTCGCCCTCACCGAGGCGGGACCGCCCGGCGAACGGCGCGCCTGGACCCGCCTCGCCGAGCAGGCCTTCGCCTACCAGGAGTCCCTCTACCGCCCCGAGCACGGCAACTGGCTGGACGTGCGCGTCGGCGCCGAGGAAGACTTCTTCACCAGCTGGTGCCACGGCAGCACGGGCATCGGCGTCGGCATGCTCGACCTCCATCGGCGCGCGGGCGACCCGGCGCACCTGGACATGGCCCGCCGCGCCGCACGCGCCTGCGCCGCCGAGGGCTTCGGCTGGAGCCACACCCTGTGCCACGGCGACCTCGGCCTCTGGGAGTTCCTCACCTCCCTGGGCGCCGACGACCCCCAGGACCTCGACGGCGAGATCCTCACCGGCCTCGAACAACGCGGCCCGGTCGGCGGCCTGGCCCGCGAAGCGTTCTCACCGAGCCTGATGTCCGGGCTCGCGGGAGTGCTCCACACCCTCCTGCGCATGCACCCCGCGGCCCGCCTGCCCGACCCGCTGCTTCTCGACTGACCGTGCCGTCAGCCGTCGAAGCGGTCGCGGGAGGCCTCGATCTCGCCGAGGTGTGCGTGCGTCCAGCCGCACATGCCGTCGACGACCCCGCGCAGGGCACGGCCCGGCGGGGTGAGGGTGTACTCGACCCGCGGCGGCACGGTGGGGTGCACGGTCCGCTCCACCAGGCCGTTGCGCTCCAGCATGCGCAGGTTCTGGGTGAGCATCTTGTGGCTGACGCCCTCGACCTCGTCACGCAACGCGCTGAAGCGCAGGGTGCGTTCACCGAGCGCCTCGATGATCAGGAACGCCCACTTGTTGGCGATGTCCGAGAAGATCTCCCGGGCCAGGGAGTCCGCCCGCCTCAGATCGGCGTCCTCGGGCAGACCCTTGAGGAACTGCTTGGTCACCATGGGGTTCCCCCGTCACCGAAAAGTGCGTTCTTCCAGGTCGCCGCTCACTCTCCTATGGTTTCCGAGTAACCACAAGAGAGCGGTCCAGGCGGGCCCGGCATCACTGACGCCACCAGGCCCCGGGTGGCCGGCACCGTGGTGGGCGTCATCGAACTGACCTTCCCCGGCCGACTCGTCGAGATCGGCTTCGTCGCCGACACGCGTCTGTCCGGCTGAGGTCACCGCCTGAGCTGGCGGTCGATGATGCGCTGCACGGTGTTGATCGCCGTACGGATGTCCGCGATCTTCGCGCCTTGCTGGCGCGAGCGTTCGAGCGCCTCGGTCACGGACTTCTTGTCGGAGAGCCGCTTGGTGAGCCTCTTGGCGCACTCCGTGCTCAACACGGTCGTCTCGTACGCCTCGATCGTGTCGACGACGACGTTGAACGGGACCTTCGGGAAGCGCTTCTCCGCCTGTTTGACGAGGCTCAGTTGCCTCCTCAGGCCGCCCAGATCGGCATGGGTCGCGGCCAGGGACTGCAAGGTGTCGAGTTCGACGACCACGCTGTCGAGCACCGCGTAGTCCTTCTCCAGGAGCTTGGCCCTCTTGTCGCGCCAGCGGTGGACGGCCGCGATGACGATGCCGATCGCGGTGATCAGAGCGACCCAGGTGAACGTGTCACCGAAGCCGCTCGAGGCCGCCGCACTGGCCTGAAACAGGCTGCTCTCGCACGGGGCATCCGTGTTTTGCCACGGAACGGAAGAACAAGGGGGCACCATGAGCGTGTCCTCATCGGGAACTAGGAGGATGCCCACCGGTCAGGTCCTGGACAGATCGGCCGGCGAGCGTCTGAAGGTTCTCCGTGCGCCGGTGACACGGCGCACGTCACAGCTGCGGCCTCGGGCTCCACCAAGCCTGGGGCCGCGGTCGTTCAGGGCCGTCGCGCCCCGTCGGACGGTGCTATCGCGCACGGCCGCCGGGGCGCGGACGGCAAGGGGGGCGACGTGGTCGAATCCGGTCCGGCGGACGCGCGGAAACGTGCGTACCGAGGTGTTTCCCGGTCATCCGTACTCCGGGCGAGGGACCGCGATGAAAATGAGGGCATCGGCTCTTCCGTGATGAGATCGAGGAGTTGCAGCAGGAGTCGTGGACGGGCCGTAGCCGCTCAGCGTCTGCCACGGGCTCGGAATCCTGGCGGCGCTGGGCGGGTCCCGCGCTAATCGCTAGTCGCTAGTCGACAGGGTGCTGGGGGATGAGGCGCGCCAGGATCCGGTGCCGCTGCCGCCAGCCGGGGTTGTTGCGGACCACCGAGATCCGCACGTCGTTCGTCGCGGTGTACAGCGTCGCCATCCCGGCTCCCAGCTGGAGCGCCACCGCCGTGGAGATCCCCCAGAACAGCAGCATCGTGACGGTCATGCAGATGCTGACCACCACGGCGCCCAGCGGCATCGCCGCGTTCGGCACCTTGGCGATGGTGCTCTGCGTCCGCGCCCGGGTGGACCGGCGCTCGTCGCAGCAGGCCTTGTGGACGGTGTCGGCGTAGGCCCGGACATGCTTCTCCGGGTCGAACGAATACGTACGGAACTCACCCATCGGAGCCTCCTTCTTGGCGGTGCTGGTGGTGCAGGGCCTGGTCATCGATTCCCTCTCGTCACTCACGTGCCGCTTCACGTATGCACGGGCTCGCGTCGCCGCCCGGACAGGAGCCATTCGAGGCCGTCGACGTCGACCTGGTCCTCGGTCATGGTCTTCCAGGCGTTGCTGAAGTGGGCCTTGACGCAGCCGGTCGTGATCCCCATGGCGCCCGCGATCTCGACCCTCGGCATCCGCATGACCCCGGCCATGTGGAAGACCTCCTTCTCGCGCTCCGTGAGGTTTCCGTCGCTCACGTAGTGCAGGCCGCCGAGGATCGTCTGTTTCTTCTCGTCCGGATCCCATCCCGGCGGCAGATCGGCGTCGTTCAGGTGCTCGTCGAGCTGCCTCGCAAGGAGCGGAGGAAGATCCTCCAGGTAGAAGGCGACGGGCCCCGAGCCGCCGGACAGGATCGCGCTCCGGTGCTTGCGCGCCTTGGCGATGGTCCTGCCCCGGAACTCGACCCAGTTCGACCTGAACCGGCGGACCTCGGAGGCGTAGTACGCGGCCGCCTCCCTCCGCACCCACTCCTGGACGGCCCACACGGGTGCCCCACCGAGGTAGACGTCCCGGAAGAGCGTGAACACGGCCCGTTCGTCCGGCAGTTGTCGGTGGAAGATGAAGCTCACTGGGGCCTCCCGAGACGTCCCGAGCGAGATGAATTTCGGACTGACGCCGAACGTACTCAGTAACGCCCCCGGCGGGTTTAGAGCCCGGCGGCAGCCCGCCTGAGCTGCGCCGAGGCCCGTGGCCGCGCGGAGGACGAGGCAGCCGCGGGGGCCGGGGTGTGGTTGGGTACGCCGTATGGGTCTCAGACGAATGTTCCCGGGGCGCGCGTGCGCGGGGGTGGGTTGTCGTGACGGGGAGGCGGACCGCCGCCCCGGTGTCCTGCTGGAGGGCGCGGCATGAGCGTCGACCCCGCGGCGGCTCGGTCCGGCCGCGTCCCCGACACGAACGCGGCGCCCCCGTTCGACCCCGAACTGGGCCTCGCCCTCCAGGCCTTGGACACAGGCCCGAGAGAGCCGGTCACCCCGGACAACCTTCAGGAGCGGCGCGCGCGGGACGCGGCGTCACGCCCCCGGCCGACGGCCGAGGACCTGCGCGCCGACGGCCTCTTCGAGGTGACGGAGCTGTCCGTACCGGGCCCGCCGGGCGCACCCGACGTCACCCTCGTGAGCGCCCGGCCCGCGGGACTCGTAGGCCCGCTGCCCCTGCTGTACTACCTGCACGGCGGCGCCATGGTCATGGGCAACGCCTGGTCGGTGCTGCCGCGCGTCCTGCGTGAGTGGGTCCTGCCGCTGGGCATCGCGGTGGTCTCGGTCGAGTACCGCCTCGCGCCCGAGACACGGTACCCGGGACCGCTGGAGGACTGCTACGCCGGTTTCGTCTGGGCGGTCGAGCACGCGGCCGAACTGGACGTCGACGCGGACCGCGTCGTCATCGGAGGCAAGAGCGCCGGCGGCGGGCTCGCCGCCGCCCTCGCCCTGCTGGCCCGCGACCGCGGCGGCCCCCAGGCGCTGGGACAACTGCTGCTGTGCCCGATGCTCGACGACCGCATCAGCACGTTCTCCAGCCACCAGATGTCGGGCCGCGGGCTGTGGGACCTCACCTCGCACACGACCGTGTGGAAGGCGGTGCTCGGCGACCGCCACGGCGCCGCGGACCTGCCGCCCTACGCGGCACCCGCCCGCGCCACGGACCTCTCCGGGCTGCCCCCGGCCTACATCGAGGTCGGCTCGGCCGAGATGTTCCGGGACGAGGACGTCGCGTACGCCGACGCGATCTGGCGGGCAGGCGGCCAGGCCGAGCTGCACGTGTGGTCCGGCGCCTACCACGGCTTCGACGGCATCGCCCCGAAGGCGGCCGTCAGCTTGGACGCCCGAGACGCCCGCACCCGCTGGCTGCGCCGCCTCCTCGCGCAGTCGGGCGCGCGGGCCGAGCCGGCCGAGTGAACCGGGCATGAGCCGGGCCCCGGCCACACGAAGCCCGCGACCGGCGGGGAAGGCCGATCGCGGGCAGGGTGAGCAGGGGAGCGAGCACCCTCAGGCGGCGTAACCGAGCGCGAGGGCGGCCACCACCGGCGCCAGGTACAACACCGGGAAGGCGACCGTCTTGTACGAGCGCGCCCGCAGCACCGTGACGACCGCGCCGAGGAAGTACAGCACCAGGCCGATCCCGGCCGCCACACCGATCGCGGGCACCGCGAGGCCGACGAGGAGGCCGACCGCGCCGGCGGCCTTGGCCAGGCCGAGGAGCGTCCACCACGACTGCGGAACGCCGTACTCGGTGAGCGGCTCGGTCACGAACGCGGCCTTGCGCAGCAGGGAGAAGCCGGAGAACCCGATCCAGGCGGCGGTGAGCACGGTGACGACGACGGCGGTGGTGGACATGGGGACTCCTCGGGGACGGTCGAGCGGATCGGGTGCGGACGACGGCGGCCTCCCAGCGTCGCTGGCGTCGCCGTCATGGGTCTGACGCGACAGCGGCGGCACATGTGACAGGTCCGCGCTACTTTCTTGATCGCTTTTCCGTCCGCCGACGCACCGGCGCACCGCGCCCTGACTGGCGGGTGAAGCCCCACACGCGTGTGCGGCACACGGCCCGTTCGGGCCGTGTGCCGCACACGCGTGCTTCCGGTCGTGTCAGCGCTGCCGCAGCGCCTCGCGGACCGTGGTGAACAGGTCGGTCTGGTTGGTGACGCCGAGGACGCGGTACGCCTGCGGGCCCTGGGCGGCGATGCGGACCTGGGTGCCGGTGTGCTCCTGGGACTTGCCCGGCGTGTTGGTCGAGTAGTTGACCTTCAGCTGCTGGCCCTCGTCGGTGACCAAGGTGGAGGTCAGGCCGGGCGGCTGCGCGTCGAGCGGGACGATCTGGCTGGTGTGGCCGTGGTCGGCGGTGGTCACCACCAGGGTGTCGGGGTGCTTGGCGGCGTACGCGCGCGCCACCTTCACCGCGCGGTCGAACGCGGCGGTCTCCCCGATCTGGCCGCACGGGTCGGCCGCGTGGTCCTGCTTGTCGATGGAGGCGCCCTCGATCTGAAGGAAGAAGCCCTGCTTCGCGTGCTGCTTCTTCTGCTTGGCCTCAAGGAGCTTGATGGCCTGGGTGGCCTGGTCCGCGAGGGCCGGGGTGCCCTTCGGACGGTGGGGGTTGGACGTGACGCAGCGCTGCGGGTCGGTGCCGCCGACGGCGGCGGGCTTGCCGGTCCACTCCGTGGGCACGTTGCCGTCGGCGAAGAGGCCGAGGACGGGCTTGCCGGGCTTGACGGCCTTCAGCGCGGCCTTGTCGGTGACGACCTGGTAGCCCAGCTTCTTCGCCTGCTCGGTGACCGTGCGGCCCTTGTACTTGCCGTCGGTGACCTTCTGCTCGAAGCGCTGCTTGCCGCCGCCGAGGAGCACGTCCACCTTGTGGTTCACGCTCTGCTCGGCGATGGATCCCGGGCCGCCCTTGGCGATGGTGTCGGCCGGGCACTTGGCCATGTCGGCGGGGCCCTGGCAGCTGCGGTCGGTGGCGTGGGAGGCGAGGACCGCGGGGGTGGCGTCGGTCAGCTCGGCGGTGGTCACCGAGCCGGTGGCGTAACCCCGGCGCTGCGCCAGCTCCAGGATCGTCGGCACGGCCTTGTCGGTGTCCGGCGTCTTGGAGATGCGGCCGTTCACGGTCTTGTGGCCGGTGGCCCAGCCGGTGCCGCTTGCGGCGGAGTCGGTCACGTACTCCGGCGAGCCGTCGGGGTGCACGGCGTACGTCGTGTAGCTGCCCGTGAGCGGGAACTTGTCCATGTTCAGGCGGCCGGCCGCACCCACGGTGTAGTCGCGGGCCAGCGTGATCTCCGAGTCACCCATGCCGTCACCGATGAGCAGGATGACGTTCTTCGCCTTCCCGCCCTTGATCGCGGCCTGGGCCTGCTCCTTGCCGCCCGAGGCCCCCGCGGTGGCGGTGACCGCGACGGCGGCGGTGGCCGCGACCACGGACGCGGCGACGATGAGAGTACGGGGGGACCGGCGCGGTCTGGACATGCACGACTCCTCGATGAAGTACTGGACTTGTCGGACACTTCACCAGCGCCACATGAACCAGCGGAAACGTTCCGGCGTTGTTCGCCCGACGTGCGCGTGACACGAAGTGGATCTTGTCGGGCGGCGGTGGCGCGGGGGTGCTCACCAGGTCTTTCCCGCGCCGGGCGCACGTGTCCACCGGGTGCGGCCCCAGGCGTCACATCTCGCCAATCCCATGGGATCATGGTCCTGACCAGGGGAAACCCAGACAGAGAAGGACGAGGCAGTACATGTTCGACGCCCTGAAGAACCTCAAGGACAAGGCCGAGGACCTGGCTCAGGCCCACGGTGACAAGATCTCCGGCGGGCTCGAGAAGGTCGGCGACTTCATCGACGGCAAGACCGAAGGCAAGCACAGCGAGAAGATCGACACGGCCGTGGACAAGGCCCAGGGCTTCGTCGGGAAGCTGGGCGAGAAGAAGGCCTGACCGTGAGCGGGGCGGGGGAGGGGCGGACCGGCCCCGCCCCTTTCCTGTGTGCCGGCGCGGCGAGTCGGCGGGCCGGTCGGGGGTGGGCCCCACCCGGGGTCGGGTGGGCAGCGGGGCGGCCGCCGCGGGATCGTGAGGGCCGCGCCGCGGTGGCCGTCGGCGTGCTGTCCCTGGGCGCCCTGACGCCGTCGGCCGCTTCTGCTTCCTCTTCCGCTTCTACGTCCGCTGCGGCGGAGCACACCGCATCCGCCGCGCGGCAGGACACCGTACAGAAGGGCCTGAACGCCCTGGTGCGTGCCGGCGGGCCGCCCGGCGCCCTGGCGAGCGTCCGGGACCGTGACGGTCGTAGGGGACGGCATCGACGGACGCCGCAGCACCGTCCGCCGGCTCCTCCAGCACACCAGCGGCCTGCCCAACTACACCGGCCACAGCGCGTCGGGCTGCGCCACACCTACTTCCCGGAGATAGACCCCTCCTGGGCCTGGGCGGCGGGGCAGATCATCTCCACCAACGCCGACCTCAACCGCTTCTTCGGCGCGCAAGCCCCTGTCGTGCGGCGGCCTCGCCTGGAACCACGGCGGCGACATCGACGGCCACGAGACCCGGGGCGGCGTCACCGAGGACGGCCGCGCCGCCAACGTCGCCGTGACGCGGCTGCCGGACACCGAGGCGGACGCACGGCGCGTGGAGAAGGTCGTCGACACGGCCCTGTGCCGCTGACCCACGGCCCTGTCGCGGGCGGTCGGCGGGCCCCGCCGGTCCAGGGCCCCACCGACCGCCCGCGCTGTCCGCCGTCAGGCCCCGACGGCTCCGGCGGCGGCGCTGTCGGCGCTGTCGGCGGTCACCGCCCACTGCACGCGGCTGTGGCGAGGCGTCTCGATCTCGTCGAGCAGGGCGATCGCGAGATCCGCGTGGGAGATCCGGCCCGGGCCGTCGAGGACGGTTCCGACGGCCGACCGATAGGCGCCGGTGGGTTCGGCGTCGGCGTTCAGGTCCAGCGGCGGCACCACCATCAGCCAGTCAAGGTCCGGCCCTGCCGTGGCGAGAAGCTCGAACTCCGCGACATGGCCCTGGGCGAAGGCCCGCCAGGCCGCGGGGAAGTCCGCGCCGTCCATGATCCGTACGCCGGGGGCCGTTTCCAGCGTCGTGGCGATGCCCAGGACGAGCAGCCGTCCCACCCCCGCCTCCGCGAGCCCCTCGATCAGCGCGCTCGCCGCCGCCGTGAAGTATTCCTCGGAGCCGATGTCGAGGCGTGCCGACGCGTTGACCGCCGCGCGGTGCCCCGGGGCGAGCGCCGCCACCGAGCGCGGGTCGGTGACGTCTCCCTGGACGACGGTGACCTGTTCGCCGCCCAGGTCCTGGTACTTGGCGGGGTCACGGACCACCGCGGTCACCCGGTGGCCGCGGGCCACCGCCTCGGCCACCGCCGCCCGGCCGACCCGTCCACCCGCTCCGAAAATGATGATGTCGTTGTTCATGACGCCGACCGTAGGACGGGGGTGCCCGGTTACTGCAAAGGTACTGGGGTTAGCGTCGGGCGGGTGAACGAGCCACTGCACGCAGAGATGTTCGACGACCCCGACTGCTCCGACCGGGCAGCGCCCTTCCGTGTCGGCGACAAGTGGACCGGGATGGTGCTGCGCTGTCTGGAGGGCGGCCCGCGCCGCTTCACCGAGCTGCGGGTCCCGCTGCACTGGGTCACCCCCAAGGTGCTCACCGAGACCCTGCGCTCGATGGAGCGCAACGGTTTCGTGAGCCGGACCGTGCACGACGAGAACCCGCCGCGCGTGGAGTACGCGCTGACCGACCTGGGGCGCTCGCTCATCGATCCGCTGGACGTCGCCTGCGACTGGGCCCGTACGCACGTGCCCGACATCGTCGCGGCGCGAGCGGCCTACGGGACGGACTGAGCGGGAGAAGGGCCCGCCGCGACGGGGGAGCACGGCGGGCCCGGCCATCAGTGTGCCCGAGCACGCCTCGGCCATGCGTGCCCGGTGCGGGATTTGGCCGAGTGTCTCCGGTGCGACGCCCGCCGCGTTCTGGACCATTCGGCCTGGAAGGAGACAAGTGGCGCGCCCGCGGCGGGGGAGTCGTACGAAAGACTCTGGCGCCCGGCGGCTGGCCAGATACGGTGCTGAACATGGCGAACAGCACGAGGACCGACCACGACCTGCCCGGATACGCCTTGCTGATTGCCGCCGAGCCTCCGGTGCGCCACCCGCTCGCCGTCACCGCTCAGTTGCCGCCGCTTGCCGCCCTGCCGCCGGCCCGGCTCGTCGGCACCCGGCAGGCGAGCGCGGTCCAACTGGCCAACCCCGAGGACCCTCAGACCGTGCTGACGTGTCTTCGTACGGCCGCCGCGGCCGAGGGGCACCTGCTCGTCTACGCCGCCGGGCACCTGGTCGTCGACTCCCGTCAGCACCGGCTGCACCTGGCCCTCGCCCGCACCACCGCGCGCACGGTCCGCTACACGGCCCTGCCCTGGCACTGGCTCACCGCCGAGCTGCGCGACCGGCCGCCGGGCAGCACGACCGTGGTCGCCGACCTGGCCGCCGACACCGGGGTCTGGCAGGCGCTCGTCCGCCGCGAGCAGGCGCTCGACGGGCCTTACGCCCTGTACGGGGCCGTGCAGTTGGAGGACCGCCGCCGTCGGCCGACCCCTGCCTACACACATGCCTTCGCCCACATCCTGCGTACGGTTTCGGCCACACCTGCCGCGCAGGTGCTGCACGAGCAGGCCGCCGGAGCCGCCGCGGCCGACGTCGACGGTGACACCACTCTTTGGCTGGGAGGCGTCGCTCCGGCGAGCCCTCTCCAGCAGCACCCCGTCGCCATCCCCGCTCCGATGACGGCCCCGGCCCCGGCCCCGGTCGCGCCCTCCGCACCGCTGTTGCCTCTCGCGCCCGCGTCGGCGGCGCCGCCCGCCGCGGCCCCGCCTCTCGCGGATCCGCACGGCGCCATCAGCGAGGCGAGCAGGGCCGGGCGGCACGCCGAGGCCGCCGCCATCGCCGCCGCGTGCGAGCAGAACGCCCTGCGCGGCCACGGCGCGACCTCACCCGAGGTGGCCCACTGGATCGAGGTGCGCGCCTTCCTGGCCTTCGCCGAGGGCGCCTTCGACCGGGCGTGCGAGCTGTGGCTGCGCGGTGCCGTGACCCGCCTGATGGCCGAGCAGCCCGAGAGCCACCCTGCCGTGGCGGAGGCCGTGGACCGCGCCCACCAGGCCTGGCACCGCGTCACCGACCCCGGCAGGATCCGGGAGCTGGGCACCGAACTGCTCAGCCTGCGCACCCGGGTCACCGGGAAGGACGGGGCCCGTGAGGACGTGCGGCAGCGCCTGGCGAAGCTCGCCGAAGCCCTCAGCCACTGACGTCGGCCGAACCTGATGCCCTGGGGTCGGTCACCTCCAACGGGAAGGCGGTGCACTCCCGGTCCCGGTGCAACGCGGCGTCCGTCCCCGTGCCGTTGATGACCGTCACCGCCTCACACGCCGGGCGTGTGCCCGGGCCGCGCCCCGGTGTAGCGGTTCTCACATAAGGCCACGTCAGAGTTGATTTGCCCCACCCCGGGGCCGGTATGTCACAGTGGCCGTCCCGGTCGGCCGGAGGCGCTCCGCGCGCCGTCGCCGCCGGGGGCTCCCCGACTTGGATCCGCGGTCACGGCCGCCCTCTCGGGGTGCCCTGGTCGGCCGAGCGCCTGACTCACCCGTGCCCGTGTACCCGTACCCCCTTCCTTGGCAGAGAGCGATGCAGGCTACGACTCTTGTCTCCCGGACCGCCGACCTGTTCGACCAGGGCCTGGAACGTCAGTCCGGCGCCGCCCTGCTGCGCTTCGGCGCCGCACGTCGGCGCGAGGACGACCGGACCGGCTGGTCCGGCGACGGCGCCGTCGCCTGGCTCGACGCCGGCCGCGGTCACGTGTGGAGCGTCGGCGACGCGGCGGCCGCCGCGGAACTCGTACTCAACGCCGAGCGTGAACTGCCCGGAGCGGTGAGGGAGTTCACCGGTCCGCGAGGCAGTGACGCGCTGGTGGGGGAGCGGCGCGAGCTGTCCGACGTCGTGGAGTGGGTCTTCCGCTGGACCCTCGTGGAGCCACCCGCCATGCGCAACGAGGAGCGCGTGGTCGCGCTGGGCGAGGAGCACCACGAGGAACTGGTCGCCTTCCTCGGTGAGCACAGCCCGGCCCACTCCACGGGCCCCGGCTCCGCCGACGTCAGCCTCTGGGCCGGGATCCGCGACGCCGGCGGGCGGCTCGTGGCCTGCGGCGCCCTGAGCAGCCTGCGCGACAGCGGCGCGCCCCTGATGGCGTCCGTCGCCACCGACGCGACGCAGCGAGGGCAGGGCCTCGGCGCCGCGCTCACCGCCTGGCTGACCAGGTGCGCGGTGCGCGAGCACGGCTTCTGCACGCTGTGGCAGATCGCCGACAACGTGCCCGCGCAGCGGCTCTACGACCGGCTGGGCTACCGCGACGAGGACCACTGCGTCTCGGCCCGCATCGTCGGCGAGGGGTGAGGGCCGCGCGACCCGCATCGCGACCCTTCGCCGCTCCTGAGGCGGGGGCTCACTCCCCGCGCCCGGCCCGGGCGTGCAGGGCCGTGACATGGGCGACGGCGGCGGACAACTGCTCCTGGGTCGCCTCCGGCAGCGGGGCGCCCTTGATGGAGCCCACGACCTGCTGAGCCAGCACGTACAGCTTGACGTTGGTGTTCTGCGAGGTCATCACCAGCACGTCCCAGGCCTCTTCCTCGCCGAGGGCGAAGACGGCCATCAGGATGCCGCGAGCCGTGTCGATGGGCCCCCGGGTCTGCATTGCGCGCCTCAGCTGCACGACCTTGACGCGCAGGTCGACCTCGGCGTCGTCGAAGCCGTTGGCGGCGGCCGGCACGCGCACGGCCCCCTCGGCCTCCGGCGCGAACAGGGCCAGGGCGTCGGCGAGGGCGAAGACCCGCTCGGCGGCCGCGCTGATCGCGACGACCGTGACCGTCTTCGCCTCGTCCAGGGCCTGCTGCCGTACGGTCAGCAGGGTGTTGAGCCCCGAACAGTCGCAGAACTCGACCCCGCTGAGGTCCACGTCGATGCCGTGGCGGGAGCGGGTCAGGGCCGAGCGCAGCTCCCGCCGCAGCTCCTGATCCGTGTCGAGGTCGAGATCACCGCGGACGGTGACCACGAGCCGGTCGCCGTCGGCGCGCGTGTGGACCGTCAGCTCGGGCTGCGGTGCCGTACTTGGGGGATCAGCCAGTCCGGCGCGGCTGTCGGCCTGCCCGGTCCCTGGCTGCGCCGCCTGCGGCATGGTCTTCTCCCCTGGGCTCAAGCGCCTGTGTTTCTACCGCCACCAGATTCCCCGCCGGAAGAACATACGTCAACGGATACACGAAATCATGTTCACGTATTTTCATGCCTGAACCACCTGGCGTACGATCCACCCATGGGAGGAGCACCGGAACCGCACACGGGCTGGACGTTCATCACCAACCACGCGCGGGTACTCGCTGTCATCGCCGACAATCAGAACGCGCGGGTCCGGGACATCGCCGCTCACTGCAGACTCACGGAACGAGCTGTCCAGAAGATCATCTCCGACCTGGAGCACAGTGGCTATCTGTCCCACACCCGCGAGGGGCGCAGCAACACGTACCAGATCGAACCGGGTACGATCCTGCGCCATCCCGCCGAGGCCGGGCTTACTGTCGCCTCGCTGCTGGGCCTGCTCGCGCAGGTCGACACCCCGCACACGTCCGCGCCGCGCCGCGGCAGGGAACACCAGAAGGCCGACTGAGCGCCGCGGCCGGCCGCGGCCGCCGATGCGGGAGTGAAGCACCGAGCGTCCGTGGGGTACACGGAGTCCCATGGTCTCCGGTATCCAGTGGGCTTCCTTCTTTCCCGCCGCGCTGCTGCTCGCCGCCACCCCGGGGGCGAACCAACTGCTGGCGCTGCGCAACGGACTGCGTCATGGGCCGCGACCCGCCGTCGGCGCGCTCGCCGGCCGCTTCAGCGCGTTCGCGCTGATGGTCGTGGCGGTCGCCGCAGGTCTCGGAGCCGTGCTGACCGGGTCCGACGCGGTCTTCCACGCCGTCAAGTGGTGCGGGGTGGCCTATCTCGTCTGGCTCGGCGGACGCACGGTCCTCACGGCGGCGCGCCGCCGAGGCGGCGCGCGCCCGGGAGGTCCTGCCGGGAGCGGTGGCGAGAGGACGGCCCTGCGCCTGGCCCGGCAGGAGTTCGTCGTCGCGGCCTCCAACCCGAAGGCACTCCTGCTGTTCGCCGTGTTCCTGCCGCAGTTCCTGGGCCGCGGCGGCGAGGGCGCCGCGGTGCCGCTCCTCGTCCTCGGCGCCGCCTACATCGCCGTGGAGTTCCTCTGCGCGTGCGGCTACGCGGCCCTGGGCGGCCGCCTCAAGAGCATGGGCCTCACCCCAGGGACCCGGCGAACGCTCGACGCCGTCACCGGGATCGCGATGCTGGGGCTCGCCGGATGGCTGGCCCGCGCGCAGCACTGACGCGGCGCGCGGGGGAAATGGAGTTGATGGCGGGGGAGGCCCCTCGTAGGTTGTGCGTCCGTGTCTGAAACCACCGTGCCCCCAGGGCAGGCCCCGGACCTTCCGACCCGCATCCCAGGCCTGACGCTGCGTCAGCTGACGGTCGAGGACGCCGACGCGTACTACCGACTGCTCGATCGCAATCGAGAACACCTCGGTCGGCTCGGTGACTATCAAGAGGAGAAGGAGGCCACCCGGGCCTGGGTACGCCAGCACCTGGAGGACGACCCCGGGCCGAGCCTCCGCTACGGCATCCGGCTGAACGGCCGCCTGATCGGCCGCGTGGACCTGATCGCCGTGGACCCGCCGCGCTACGGCACGGGCTACTGGCTCGACGAGGCCCACACCGGCGCGGGCCGCGCCACGGCGGCGTGCGCCGCGCTCTACGACCACGCGGCGCACAGCCTCGGCGCCACCGATGTCTTCGCCGGAGTGACGCACGGCAACGACCGGAGCGTCGCCGTGCTCAGACGCCTGGGCTTCGAGCCGGTCGCCGACTTCCAGGACTACACCCGCTTCCAGCTCCGCCTCGCGCCCTGACCAGCCGTACGTCATCACACGATCCCGCTGACCGTCACCGACACCCGCACCGGGGCCCCGGCTGACAACGTGGTCCGCGCGGCCCGCGTCGCCGCCTCGCGGACCGCGCGGGTCACATCGACAGCACGGTGGCCCCGGTGCACCACCACGAACACCTCCAACGCGAGCCCGTCGGCGTCGCGGGAGCCCCGCCCACCGCTCGCGCCACGGACCCGTATGCCCGAGGACGAGGCCGACGGAGCGCTGTCGACGCGGTGCGCCGACGCCGTGGCGACGCGCAGCCGCCGCCCCAGGCCCGGGCGGAGGAAGGCCACCCCGGGGACCTCGGCCACCGCTTCGGCGACGGCCTCGACGAGCCGCCGGTCGTCCTGCGCCCGGGTCACCATGCCCCGCCTCCGCTCCGGTCCGTGTCCAGCAGATCGGTGATCACCACGTCGACGGCCGCCACCCGCAGACCGAGGGCGTCCACGGCCGCGTCGGCGATCCGGCGCCGCACGCGGTCGGCGACGTCCGGCAGATCCCAGGACGGGGCGACCTGGACCTCGACGCGCACCGTCACCGGCGCGCGCGGGGCACCGCCCGGCCCAGCGGGGGCCACGCGGCAGCTCCCCGCCCGCACACCCGGCAGCGTCTCGGCGGCCGCACGGAACGTGCGCGCGGCCGCGGCCTCGACGATCCACGCGTCCTCGTCCGCCTCGCCCAGAGGGAGCGTGCGGCCGGGCCGCAGCTCCAAGCGGACCACGTCCATGATCCGGGCGCTGAGCGCCGAGGCGTCCGCGGGCCACGCCGAGCGCTGCGCGTCGCGCGCCCGCCACACCACGTCCTGCAATTCGTAGAACGCGTCGAGCGCCGGGAGACAGTACGGGCACTCCGCGCTGTGTGCGTCGGGCTCGCCCGCCTCCCCGGCCGCCCAGACATCGGCCAGCCGACGGCCGCAGGGCAGCTCTTCCTCCTCCGGCGCCGCTTCGTCCCGCGCCCCCTCGTACGCGGGCCACGCCCCGGCCCTGTCGTACGGATCCGGCGTCTCGTCGCCCGTCCCGGGCCCGCCGTGCTCGTTCACCGCCATGCCGCCATCGTCTCCATCAAGTGGCGCCGCGCCCGGAAGACCCGGGCACGCGCCGCTCCCGTCGTGATGCCGACCGACTCGGCCACGGACTCGTACGGCATGTCGTCGAGTTCGCGCAGGACCCAGCACACGCGCTGCTCCACCGACAAGCCCTCCATGGCCTTCGTCAGGTCCTCGACGGCCGCGATGCCCTCCACGGCCCGCGGGGGAGAGACCTGGTACTCGGGCGCGGCCGGCTCGGGCACGTCGTCGAGGCCCGCGACGCGCGGCCTGGCCCGGAGCAGATTGAGGCACCTGTTGGTGACGATGCGGTGCATCCAGGTGCCGAAGCGAGCGTCGCGGCGGAATTCGGGCAGCTTCCGCCAGGCGCTCACGAACGATTCCTGCACGGCGTCCTCCGCTTCCGTCGGGCTGCCCAGCAGCCGGGTGGCCAGCTGCAACAGCCGGGGACCGTGGCGCAGGACGAGCGCCTCGAAGGCCTCCTCGTCCCCCTCAGCCGCCCGCACCGCCAGCAACGCGTCGTCGTGCCGGGGGGAAGGGCCGGCCTCCCACGGTGTCCCGTCCTCGTCCCCGGGCACGCGCGGCTCCTCTCTGGTGGTCCTCTCCGTACGACACGGCCGGGGGCGCGGATGTTACGCGACCCTGACCGATTCCCATTCGGTCGAAGAAGCGCTCGCGGATGCGTAACACGCACACGGGAACACGGGTCAGAGCAGAGGAAGGCACCTGAGGCCGCACCGTGAGACGAGGAGATGCCCCATGGCGACACAAGAGCTGGCGGCGAAGGCGAACACGCCCCAGACCGCGGAGAACACCGGTGGCCCCCGGCAGAACGCGCCGGGCGCCACCACACTGACCGGCCGCACCGGAGCCGACGAGCCCGCGGCCACGCGCGGCAGGACGTCCATCGCCGACGTGGTCGTGGTCAAGATCGCGGGCATGGCCACGCGGGAGGTCCCCGGCGTGTACGACATGGGCGGCGGTCTGTCCCGCGCCATCGGCGCCGTCCGCGACCGCGTCCCCGGCGGCCGCTCGAACGTGGGGCGCGGCGTGAAGGTGGAGGTCGGCGAGCGGCAGACCGCCATCGACCTGGACGTCGTCGTCGAGTACGGCGTACCGATCACGGACGTCGCCCACGAAGTGCGTGAGAACGTCATCGCCGCCGTGGAGCGCATCACCGGCCTGGAGGTCGTCGAGGTCAACGTCGCCGTGAACGACGTGCACCTGCCGGAGGACGACAACGCCGACACCGGCCCGGCGCGCGTGGAGTGAGCGCCCGCGCGGCGCGGCCCCACCCGCTCCTCGGGTGCCGCGCCGCGCGCCCACCGGTCGTGACGTCCGTTCCCCCTGACACAGAGGTGCGTCGTGAGTAGAGCCCTAGTGGGTTTGATCGTGGGCATGGCCCTGGGATTCGCCGGCTGGTTCGGCGGCTTCGGGGCCTTCGTGCTGGTGGCCGCACTCGGCGCGGTGGGCTTCGTGGCGGGGCGGCTCGTGGACGACGGCATCGGCCTGCACGAGTTCCTCACCCGGCGCGGCCCGGAGCGTCGATGACCACGCCCGCACGCCCGCCGGCACCCCGCACGCCCGCCGCGCGGCGGGGCACGACCACCGTCGCCGACCGCGCGGTCCGCCGTGTCGCCCAGCGCGCCGCGGCGGAGACACCGATCCCCGGAGGAGTACGTGCCGACGGCGGCTCGGCCGCCGTGCGCGGCCCGGGCGCCCGCGTCGGGGTCACCGTGGCGCTGCCGTACCCGGGCGGCCTCGACGCGTCGGGCCTGGCGGTGCAGCGGCACGTCACCGCGCGCACCGCCGAACTCACCGGCCTGACCGTGCCACCCGTCAGCGTGCACGTCGGAGCCCTGGACCGGCGAAAGCCGGGCCCCGAGGAGGCGGCGGCCCCGCCCGCCACCCCGGTCGAGCGAGGCCCGCACCGCGCGCACCGGGCCCGGCGGCCCCGGTCCCCACGCCGCCTGCCCGTCGCCCTGGGCGCCCTCGCCGGCACGGCCGGGTGCGCGGTGCTGCTGTACGACGTGGTGGCGGTGCACGCGGCCGGGCGCGCGCCGGCCGCGTGGCGGGTCCGCCTCGTCGAGTGGCTGACCGCGCACGGGCCCGACGGCGGCACGGTCACCGGCCTCGCGGCGGCCGGGACCACCGTGCTCGGCCTGTGGATGGTCGTCCTGGCCGTCACCCCGGGCCGCCGCGCGCGCTTGCCGATGGCGCCGCCCGACGCGGACACGCACGCCGACCTCCCCCGGGGCGCGGTCGCCGCGCTGCTGCGGGAGGCCGTCGCCGCGCTGCCCGCGGTCAGCCGGGTCCGGGTGCGGGTCGGCCGCCGACGGGCGCGGGTGCGCGCGGAACTGACCTTCGGGGACCGGCGGAGCGCCGTACAGGCGGTGACGCAGGCGGTGGAGGACGTCCTGGACGGGTGCGGCCTCGCCCGGCCCCCGCGCCCGCGCGTCCGGCTGCGGTCCGGGCCGTCCGGGCCGGGCGCCCCGGCTGTCGGCGCGGAGGGAGGGGCGCCCGAATGAGAGGCCTGCGCGGCACCGCAAACAGGGCGGTCCTCCTGATGACCGGCACCCTCGCCGTGCTCGGCGGCGCGGCCCTCGCCTCGACGACCGACGCCGTGCGGCAGCGGCTGCCCACGGGCTCGCCGCGCCTGGACCCGGGCCGCGTGTGGCTGGACCAAGCCGCCCTGGACCGGTGGCGGGCGCACGGCTGGTGGGCCGCCGCCGTGATCGCCGCGCTCGCGCTCGGGGCCCTCGCCTTCGGGGCCTGGGCGGCGTACGAGACACGGGCGGGCCGGCTGCGGCGCCTGCCCCTGGGCCTCCGGGGGACCGGCGGTCGCGTCGAGCACGGCGACATCACGCTGTCCGGCACAGCCCTCGCGGCGGCGATCGCGGAGCGGGCCCGGTCCACGCCCGGCGTCGACCGGGCCCGGGTACGCCTCCTCGGCCGCCCGCGGAGCCTGCGCGCACACGTCACGGTGACGCTCGCGCCCGGCGCCACCCCGGCGGCGGTGCTCCAGCGGCTCACACGCGGCCCGATGGCCGAGGCGCGGAAGGCCACGGCGCCCCGGCACCTCCGCACCGAGATCCACTTCGAGGTACGCCGCCACGCCACGCGCCGACTGCGCTGAAGCACCGGCGCCGCTACGGCTGTTTGCCCCGGGCCTGCCGGAAGCGGTCGAGTCCGTAGGAAAGCTCCACGACCGGGTCGGGGTAGTCGAGAGCCGCGCGGTCCGGGCCGGGCAGCTTCCACAGCTCGTGCACCAACGGGGCCTCGACACCGGCGAGTTCGGGCACCCACCGATGTACGTACGCAGCCTTCGGGTCGTACTTCTTGGCTTGGGTGACCGGGTTGAGCACCCGGTTGGGACGGGTGTCGGTGCCGGTGCCCGCCATCCACTGCCAGTTGAGCTGATTGTTGGCCACGTCCCCGTCCACCAGCCAGTGCAGGAAGTGCTCGGCGCCCACCCGCCAGTCGACGTAGAGCGTCTTGGCCAGGAAGCTGGCGGTGAGCAGCCGGGCCCGGTTGTGCATCCAGCCCTCGTGGCGCAGCTGCCGCATGGCCGCGTCGATGAGCGGGTAACCGGTGCGGCCCTCGCGCCAGGCCGCGATGTCGTCGGCGGCGGTGCGCTCCGTGCGCCAGCGGTCGCGCTTGGTGCGGTAGTCGGCGTGGGCGGCGTCCGGCCGCGCGGCGAGGACCTGGCGGTGGAAGTCACGCCAGGCCAGCTGCCGCACGAAGGCCTCGGCGCCCGGACCGCCGTGGCGGCGGGCGCGCCGCACCAGCTCCACCGGGGACAAGGTGCCGAAGTGCAGATGCGGCGAGAAGCGCGACGTGGCGTCGGCGGCCAGGTCGTCGTGGGTGTCCTCGTAGGCGTCCAGGCCACGGCGCCAGTACGCGGTCACCCGGCTGCGGGCCTCGCTCTCCCCGCCCGGTGGCAGCGCCGGTGACACCGCTCCGCTCCCGCCGCGCGGGGCCGCCTTCTCCACCCTCTCCCCACTCACCTCGTCGGGCACGGACACCCGGCGCGGCGCGGTGAAGGCCGGGCGCAGCGGCACCCGCGTCCACTGCCGGTAGTACGGGGTGAACACGGCGAAGTGATCGGACGAGGCCGGGGTCACCGTGCCCGGCGGCACGGTGACGGTGACCGCGTCGTGCACGAACAGCCTGCGGCCCGCCGCCTCCAGGGCCGAGCGCAGCCGCTCCTCCCGGCGCGCGGCGAACCGGGTGTGCCCGGCCGACATGTGCACCTCGTCGGCGTCCGCCTCGGTCACCACCCGGCACACCTCCTCCGCCAGGTCACCGGAGCGCACCACGAGCCGGCCGCCCCGCTCGCGGAGCCCGGAGTCCAGATCGGCCAGGCAGTCGTCGAGGAAGGCGGTGCGGTTGGGCGCGGCGAACCCGGTCGCCTCGACCGCGCGGTCCCGTACGAAGAGCGGTACGACGGCGTCCGCCGCGTCCAGGGCCGCCCGCAGCGGTGGATGGTCGGTCAGGCGCAGGTCGGAGGTGAACAGGACGACCGAGACGTGCATGGGTGTCAGCTTCCTTCGGTGGGCGGCGAGCCGCTACGGACGCTCAGGGCTTCCGCCGGACGCGGCCGCGCGGATGCGGTGGCGTGGCCTCCGCCTCCGGTGACGCCGCGCGCTCGGCCGCGCGGACGATGTTGCGGGCCATGCCGCCGAATACGACCGCGTGGAAGGGCGACACGCTCCACCAGTACAGCTGGCCGAGCAGGCCGTGCGGATGGAACAGGGCCCGCTGCCGGTAGCGCACGCCCCCGGACCCGTCGTCGTCCACCCGCAGCTCCAGCCAGGCGAGGCCCGGCAGGCGCATCTCGGCGCGCAGCCGGAGCAGCCGCCCGCGTTCGATCTCCTCGACCCGCCAGAAGTCCAGCGAGTCGCCCACCCTGAGCCGCCGCGCGTCCCGGCGGCCCCGGCGCAGGCCGACGCCGCCCGCCAGCCGGTCGAGCCAGCCGCGCACCGCCCACGCCAGCGGGAAGGAGTACCAGCCGTGCACCCCGCCGATGCCCTCGATGACGTCCCACAGCACCTGTGGCGCGACCTCGGTCCCGCGCTCGCGTACGTCGGTGTAGAGGCTGCCGCCCGCCCAGTCGGGGTCGGTGGGCAGCGGGTCGCTGGGGGCGCCGGGCACGGACGCCGACGACCAGCGGGTGGTGACCTCGGCCTCACGGACCCGGTGCAGCGCGAGGGCGACGGCGCGGTCGAAGCCGATGGGGTGGTCGGGCGGCTCGGGCACGTACCGTGCGATGTCGTTCTCGCCGCACACCACTTCGTGCCGCAGCGACTCCGTCAACGGGCGGGCGATCCGGGTCGGCACGGGCGTCACCAGACCCACCCAGTGGCTGGAGAGACCGGGGGTCAAGAAGGGGACGGGCAGGATGAGACGCCGGGGCAGACCGGCGATCACGGTGTACCGCCGCATCATGTCGAGGTACGTCAGGACCTCAGGCCCGCCGATGTCGAAGGTGCGGTTCACCTCAGCGGGCAGGCCGACGCAGCCGACGAGCAACCGCAGGACGTCGCGTACGGCGACCGGCTGGATCCGGGTGTGCACCCAGCGCGGGGTGACCATCACCGGCAGCCGCTCGGAGAGGTAGCGCAGCATCTCGAAACTGGCCGAGCCGGACCCGATGATCACGGCGGCACGCAGCACGGCCGTCGGCACGCCCGAGTCGAGCAGGACGCGGCCGACCTCCGCCCGGGAACGCAGGTGCGGCGACAGCTCCCGCTCGGGCACCCCCTCGGGCGTAAGGCCGCCGAGGTAGACGATCCGGCCGACACCTGCCCGGCGGGCCTGCTCGCCGAAGACACCGGCCGCGCGCCGGTCGGTCTCCTCGAAACCCCGCCCGGTACCGAGGGAGTGCACCAGGTAATAGGCCACGTCGACGCCGCGCATGGCCTCCGCGACCGCCGCGGGGTCCGTGACGTCTCCCCGCACCACCTGTACGCGGCCGGCCCACGGGTGATCACGCAGTTTCCCCGGGGTACGCGCCAGACAACGCACCCGGTGGCCCGCGTCGAGCAGCTCCGGCACCAGCCGACCCCCGATGTAACCGCTCGCCCCGGTCACCAGGCACGTCAGGCCGGCGCCCGCCCGGGACCCGGTCGGTGTGGTGTCGTCGTCACTCATCGTGGCTCCCGCCGCTCGCCTGCTCGCTGTCCGTCGTCCCGCAGCACGCCCGTCATCACCTCTACGGTGCGAGCGAACCGGACGGATGCGCCCGGTGCGGGGGCCTACGCGGGTGACGTCCGCGACGGCGGCGGCCGCGGCGGAGGTCAGGCGTCCGCCGGGTGCGCTCCCGCGGGCGGTGGGCCCAGGAGGTCGCCGTACAAGCCGCTGAGCGTGGTCGTGGCGTCCACCAGGCTGTGGCAGCGCACGAGCCCCGGCACCGCTCTGCCCGCCCAGCCGGGGCCCGCGGTGAGGACCACCGGGCTGCGCCGTGCGCCCTTCACCCCCCATTCCATGCCGGTGAGGTGCTGGGCCAGCGGGACGCTGGCCGTCGAGCGCGCCTGGGACCACAGCACCACGGCCACCGGGCCGATGCGGCGCACCGAAGCGAGCAGCGCCTCCACGGGAACGGCGGCGCCGAACATGCGCGTGGGCACGCCCCGTTCCCCCAGGGCGGAGTGGAGCGCCTCCAGCGGCAGGGTGTGCTGCTCGTCCGGCACGCAGGCCAGCAGCACGGGGGCGGCGTCGACGGGGGGCCCGGCCGGGACGAGCAGGGGAACGCTGCGCAGGGTGGTCGAGATGTGCCACGACAGCAGGTGCTCGACCTCCACGTAACGGTCGCCGGACGACGCCCACTTCCGGCCCACGGCCCGCAGCGTGGGCACCATGACCTCGTCCCAGGTGACCGCCAGCCCGTGGTCCCTCACCAGGGCGTTCAGGCGGCCCTGCACCTCCGGCGCGTCGAGGCGCACCGCCGCGCGGGCCAGGCCCCTGGACTCCTGCCGCACGTCCCCGAGCGGCAGCCCGCCCCCGGCGCGGTCACCGCGCACGGAAACCGACGCGACCGCCGCGGGCCCTCCGGCCGGGCCGCAGTCGCGTTCCTTGGCGAGCCGGGCCGCCTCCGCCGGTGGCACCCCCGTGGCGGTGAGCCGGCACATGTCCTCGACCATGGCGACGTCCTGGCGGCTCCACCTGCGGTGCCGGCCGTCCGCACGCAGGGCGGGACCGAGGCCGTAACGCCGGTCCCAGGACCGCAGGGTGGTGGGCGAAACGCCCAGCCGCCGTGCGAGCGCCCCGGTCGTCACCGCGGCGCCGGCGTCGTCGTCCCTGTCCCGCTCCTGCTGCTGTTCGTCGGCCACGCGGCCACCATACGACGCAGAAACGATGCATGTTGCTCCACTCGACGCGGCCTGCGGACGATGGGGCTCCGGTCGCACCCCGAGGTTGGGCCTCGCGCCGCCGGTCGGCCGCGCCGGCCGCTCGTCGCGCAGCCGCAGCCCCCTGCCCAAGGAGCCGCAGCCATGCCCGCCACCCGAACCGCCCGACGGATGCCCGCCGCCCACGGCACGCGAGGACCGGGCGCGGCAGCACCACAGCCGTCGGGTGCCCGGCGCTCGGACCCGTATCGGGCCGCGGGGCAGCCGAGCGACGAGGACATCGCCCGGAGCTTCGCAGCAGGCGAGGAGGACGGCCTCGCCGCCGCCCTCCACCGCTGGGGGCCCCTGGTCCACGCGCTCGGCCGGCGGGCGCTCGGCGACGCGCGCGAGGCCGAGGACGTCACACAGCAGGTGTTCCTGGCCGCTTGGCGGGCGCGTGCCACCTACGCGGTCGGCAGAGGCTCGTTCCCCGGATGGCTCGTCGGCATCACGCGCCACAAGGTCGCCGATGCCTTGGCGGCCCGTACGCGCCGGATGGACCTCGTCCACCTCGCGGCGACGGTGCCTCCCGCACGTGAGGGCCGCAGCGGCGACCTCCCCGATGCCGTGCTGGACCGCGTCATGATCGGCCACGAGGTGAACCGTCTGTCACCGGCCCAGCGGCGCGTGCTCAGGCTGGCGTTCTACGAGGACCTCACGCAGCCCCAGATCGCCGTGGTCACGGGCTGGCCGCTCGGGACGGTGAAGAGCCACGCGCGCCGGGGCCTTGAGCAACTGCGCCGCCAACTGCGGGAGAGCGGTGTGATGGAGGCGGCGGGGGAGAGGGCGGGCTGACTCCACGAGGGCTGTCACGGGAGCGCGGCGGCTGTCACGGGAACGCGGCGGCTGTCACGGGAACGCGGCGGCTGTCACGGGAACGCGGCGGCTGCCTCGGGGCGGGGCGGCCGTCGCGGGGCCGGTGCCCGCTAAAGCTTGCTCGCATCTGTCCGTACCGAGGCGTCCTACGGGTGCCTGCGCGTGCTTACGCGTACCCGTGCGTTTCAAACGGACGTACTGCTTCCCCGCCGTGGGCTGTCCCCCTCGCCATGGTCGCCGAGGCCGCTCCTTTGGACGTTACGCCCCTGTCGTCATGGGTTATGCCGAAGTCGCCGCGATCACCGAGAACGGATCTTCTTCCGTCGTGTGCATACCTCAAGCATTGGCCAAGGCATTGGCCGTTAACCCGACATTCGCCGTTAACCGGAGAGAATTCCACGGAGATGCAGAAGGAAAGAAGTTTCTGCTGGAAGCGTGGGCCCGCGCACAATGCGTGACCGTGCGCCCCTGTGCGCCCCCGATGGAATTCGGCCACCCCTGAGCCTTGGCCATAGGAGGCCCCTCGCGGCCGGACATCCCCGATCGGGCCATGTCCCGGGATGGAGAGCAAGTGGGCGAGGAGGGTGCGAATTCGGTCAGCATCTTCCATGGCGATCGTCGCTCACGTCGGGAGATCAGGGGCTGTGCCTGGTGGGAGCCCTTACTGGCCTGAAGCGGACCGACAGGAGGTGGCGATTTCTGTGGTTGGGTGTTTGGCCATGGGGCGGTGGGGCACACGCGTGGCGGCGGTCCGTACCGGATTGTTGAGACGTGAACGACACCGTCCAAAAGCTACTCGACGGTTACGCAAAACAGACGGCGGAAGCACCCTTCGTTCAACTTCTGGGGGTTGCTATCGAGTGACCCACCGTGAAGACTGTGGCGAGGGTGCTCTGAATATGCGTGGTGCAAAGCACAGGACCGCATCCGTGGGATGCGTGCACGTTCTCGTCCGCAGCTGGGAGTCCCGCCTTCGCGGGCCCGCGCCACCGATTCGCACGAGCATGGGGAAATCTCGCGCAACAGTCGCGAGGATCGTTTCACTGGGGGATGAGTGATGTCGGCTTGGTTCGCACAACAGGTGCCGCCCTTCGCCGAAGGGCGGACGGAAAGCCGAAGTGCGATGGGGCGGACGTGTTGACTCAGGCCAAGCGGCCCCGGTGACGGTGGACGGCAGGCGTGCGGGTCGGTGAGCACACCGCCCGTCGCTAGGGCCTGCCCGCCCTCCGCGACGGACGCTCCATCGGCCTGCCCGCACGCCGCAGTCACCTCGCGGGCCCTTCGGCCCGCGCTGTGGCACGCAGCCCGCGCGGGGCCGCGACGGCCCCGCCCCGCGTGCCGGAGACGACTCAGCCCGAGCGACCACCCCACCCCCTGCTTTCGTCGTGCCCGCGCATCCCCCCACCCAAGGGAGAGAAGTGACCAGCAATTCGACCAGCAGCTCACCGGCACAGGGCCCCTTACTGTTCGACACGCTGACCGAACAGTGGCAGTCCCTGCGCGAGGCAGGGCCGGTGCACCACGACGAGGCGCAGGGGGTGTGGCACGTCGTAAACCACGAAGGGGTTGCCGCCGTGCTCGCCGACCCCGCGACGTACTCCTCGGACATGACCCCGATCGCCCCCTCCCAGGAGGACTTCGAGGCCTTCAGACAGGGCAACTTCGTCGGCATGGACCCGCCCGAGCACCGCAAGTTCCGCACCCTGGTGAGCCAGGCGTTCACCCCGCGCGTGGTGCACGGGCTCGAACCGCGCATCGAGGCCGTGTGCGCCCGCCTCCTCGACGCCGTCGCGGACCGCGACCGGATCGACATGGTCGACGCCCTGGCCTACCCCCTGCCGATCATCGTGATCGCCGAACTCCTCGGCATCCCCGCCGAGGACCACCCGCTGTTCCAGGAGTGGGCGGCCACCCTCTTCGGTGGCGACCAGCTCAGCGAGTCGCCCGACATGGCCGACCTGGAGCGCGCCCTCGAGGCCATCGCCCCGACCGTGCGCGAGATGAACAGCTATGTCCTGGACCACATCCGCCGCCGCCGCGCCGCACCCGGCGACGACCTCATCAGCAAGCTCATCGCCGCCGAAGTGGACGGCGTCCGCATGGAGGACCAGGAGATGGTCGGGTTCGTCGCCCTCCTCCTCGTGGCCGGACACATCACCACCACCGCCCTCCTCGGCAACGCCCTGGTCGCCTTCGACCGCAACCCCGGCACGCTCACCGCCCTGCGCGCCGACCCCGCACGGCTGCCCGACGCCATCGAGGAAGTCCTGCGCTGGCTGCCGCCCTTCCCCGAGCTGGGCCGCCGCGTCACCCGGCCCGTGGCCATCGGCGGCCACGAACTGCCCACCGACAGCCTGGTGATGGCCCACCTCGGCGCCGCCAACCGCGACCCCGACCGCTTCACCAAGCCGGATGTCCTCGACGTGACCCGCAGCCCCAACCCCCATCTGACCTTCGGCCACGGCATCCACTTCTGCTTCGGCGCGCCCCTGGCCCGCCTGGAGGCCCGCATCGCCCTGCGGATGCTGCTCGACCGCTTCCGCGACCTCTCCGTCTCCTCCTACGGCGACGTCACGTACCAGAACCCGGCCGTCCTCGTCGGTGTCCGCCACCTGCCGGTCGACGTCGTCAGACCGTAAGTCCCCGCGCCCCCCCACGTCCGGCCCGGAGCCCGCCGGTCGGCGCGCGCCACCCGCCCTGAGCCACTGCTAACGGGAGCCACCTCGTCATGCCGTACACCACCGCCGCCACGATCATCGAGCGGTCGCCGTCCCGCCTACGCGAAGCGCTGCAGGATCGTCTCGACGCACTCGCGCGCACCCACCGGGTCCCCGGCGCCCACCTCGCCGTGGACACCGGAACGGACGTGGTCAGCGTCCACACCGGCACCGCCGACGCCACCACCGGCACGCTGTTCACCGCGGACACGGCCGTCCCCCTGGGATCCGTCACCAAGGTCTACACCGCCGCCGCCGTGATGCTCCTCGCCGACGACGGCGACCTGGAGCCCGACGACCCCGCGAGTTCGTTCTTGCCCGAGCTACGCGCGTTACCTGAGGTAACGATACGCCACCTGCTCAGCCACACCGCGGGCCTGCCCACGGGACCCGACTCGGACACCGCCGCGGGCCTCACCGCCGCGCGCTATCTGTCAGGGGTCTGCGCCGCCAAGGACACGCTGTTCGCGCCCGGCGCCGGATTCTCCTACTCCAACGCCGGCTACGTCGCCGCCGGGCGGCTTATCGAGTCCGTCACCGGCATGACCTGGCAGGAAGCCGTCCGTGCCCTGCTCCTGGAGCCGCTGGGCACCACGGCCGCCTACCTCGGCGAGCCGGCCACACCCCGCGCGCTCGCCGCCGGCCACGCCCTGAACACCGCGACCGGCCACCTCCGCCCCGCCCGGCAGAACCTCGCCCCCGTCGAGGCACCGGCCGGCGCCCTGCTGGCCAGTGCCCTGGACCTGGCGGCGCTCGGGAGATCGCTGATAGGCCGGTCCGCTGTGCTGCCGCCCACCGTCGCGGCGCTCATGCGGACCCCCGTACCGGGCGCAGACCCGGGAGTCCTCGCGGACGCCTGGGGCCTGGGCGTCGCGCTGTTCAAGGAGGACGGCCGCTGGTGGTGCGGCCACGACGGGAACGCCCAGGGCACATCCTGCCACCTGCGGGCCGAGCCCGACAGCGGCGTGGTCGTCGCCTTCACCGGCAACTCCGGCGGCGCCACCGCCCTCTGGCAGGACCTCGCCGACGACCTCACCCGGCTCACCGGCGTGCGCGTGCCGACCGCTCCGGCACCCGCGCGACGAGGCGAGCCCGTCGCCCTCCCCGAGTGCGCCGGAACCTACCGCAACGGCGCGCTCGAATACCTCATCACCCTCGACGTCGACGGCTCCCCCGTGCTGTCCGTTGACGGCGACCTTCCGCTGCCCCTCGTCTGCTACGCCGACCTCACGTGCGACCTGGTAGATCCGACCACCGGGCGCCGCGAGCCCGGTGGCCGCTTCCACCGCGACGCCCTCACGGGCACCGTCGACCGCGTGCAGATCTCGGGCCGCACCGCCCGCCGCACCAGCACCTCCTGAGCACACCCCGCTCCGGCGTGAGCACGCCCCGGCCCCACCCCGCCGGGAAGTCCCCGTGCCCGCGCGCACCCGCACCGTCCCCGCCCCGAAGGACATCCCCCCATGACGGACCTGCATGACAAGCCCACCCCGGCGACCTCCCTGCCGCCGGCCGACCACGCCGCCGCGGGCCACGGCGGAAGCGGGAGCTGCGGTGCACACCCGCACCCGTCGCTCGGTGAGCTGTTCGCCGCATGGGTGGCCCGCACACCCGAGGCACCCGCGGTGACCGACGGCCGACGGACCTGGTCCTACCGGGAGTTGGCGGAGCGGGCCGACCGCCTCGCCGCCGACCTCCTGCGGCGCGGGGCCGGACCGGGCCGCACGGTGGCCCTCGTGCTGCCGCGTTCGATGGAACTGATCGCAGCAGAGATCGCCGTGACACGTGCTAGTGCCGCCTTCCTGCCCGTGGACCCGGGCTACCCCGCCGAGCGCCGCGCGCTGATGCTGGCCGACGCCGCGCCCGCCGTGGTCCTCGACGACCTGGCCCGGGTCCGCGCCGTCCTCGACGACCAGGCCGGCCCTGTGCCCGACCGGCGGCCGGAGCCGGTCGGCGCCGACCACGCGGCGTACGTCATCTACACCTCAGGCTCCACCGGCACACCCAAGGGCGTGACCGTCACCCACCGGGGCATCGCGGGCTTCAGCCGCGGCTGCGCCGAGCAGTACGCCGTGCGGCCCGGTGACCGCGTCCTGCAGTTCTCCTCGCCCAGCTTCGACGCCGCCGTCCTCGAACTGTGCAGCTCCGTCCTGTCCGGCGCCACCCTGGTGGTGCCGCCGCACGGACCCTGGCTCGGCGACGAACTCGCCGCCGTCCTGGAAGAGCACCGCATCACCCACGCCCTGATCCCGCCCGCCGCCCTCGCCACCCTGCCCGACCCGGCGCGCGGCGCCACCGGACGCCATCTGAGCACGCTGATCGTGGGCGCCGAGGCCTGCCCGCCCGCCCTCGTCGACCGCTGGGCGCCCGGCCGCCGGATGATCAACTCCTACGGGCCCACCGAAGCCACGGTCGTCGCCTCCTGGACCGGCCCCCTGACCGCGGGCAGCGGCGCGCCGAGCATCGGCACCCCCCTGCCCGGCGCCCAGGCGCACGTCCTCGACGCGGCGATGCGCCCCGTCGCGCCCGGCGCCGACGGCGAGTTGTACGTGGGCGGGGACGGCGTGGCCCGCGGCTACCACGGCCGCCCCGGCCTGACCGCCACCCGCTTCGTCGCCAGCCCCTTCGGACCGCCCGGCGCCCGGCTCTACCGCACCGGCGACCGCGCCCGCCAAAACGCCGACGGGGAGCTGGAGTTCCTCGGCCGCGTCGACCGCCAGGTCAAGGTGCGCGGCTTCCGCATCGAACCCGGCGAGATCGAGGCGGCACTCCTTCGCCACCCCGGCGTGCGCGAAGCCGTCGTCGTGGTGCGCGAGGACGACCCGGGCCGGCGACGGCTCGTCGGCTACGTCACGCCCACCGACGCCGCCCTGCCCCCGGAGCCCGTGGCGCTGCGCGCGGCGACGGCCGCCGCGCTGCCCGCGCACATGGTCCCCGCCGCCGTCGTCGTCCTGGGCGAACTCCCCCTCACCAGCCACCACAAGGTCGACCACGACGCCTTACCCGCCCCCGTCCGCGAGGCCGCCGCCGGCTTCGTCCAGCCGCGTACCCCGCAGGAAGAGGTACTGGCCGCCATCTGGGCGGACGTCCTCGGAGTCGACGCCGTCGGCGCCGACGACGACTTCTTCGACCTGGGCGGCGACTCCGTCCTCGCCGCCCGTACGCTGTCACGGATCACCGAGGACCTGGGCGTACGCCTCGCGGTGCGCGACGTGTTCACCGCCCGGACCGTCGCCGCGCTCGCCCCGCTCCTCGGCGACCCCTCCGCCGCCGCGACGGCCGAGCCGATACCCCCCGCTCCGCGCGACCAGCCGCTGCCCCTGTCCAGCGCGCAGCAGCGGCTGTGGTTCCTGGACGACCTCTCCGACGGCGGCACGGAGTACAACACCGGCGTGGCGCTGCGGCTGCGCGGAGACCTGGACGGCGCCGCCCTGCGCCGCGCCCTCGACCGGCTCGCCGCCCGCCACGACGCGCTGCGCACCACGTTCGCCACGGTGGCCGGACAGGGCGTGCAGCGCGTCAAGGCCGAGGCCGAACTGCCCCTGCGTACGGCCGACGTGGCACACGTACCCGCCGCACGGCGCGCCGAGGTCGCCGAACGGCTGCTCACCGAGGAACTCGGCCGCCCCTTCGACCTGACGACGGGACCGCTCACCCGGGCCCTCCTGATCCGCGTCACCGAAGGCGAGCACCTGCTGCTCCTCGCCCAGCACCACATCGTCACCGACGGCTGGTCGGTGGGCCTCCTCACCCGCGAACTGGCCGCGCTCTACCACGCGGAGGCCACCGGAGCGCCCGACGGCCTGCCCGCCCCCGCCGTGCAGTACCCGGACTTTGCCGTGTGGGAGCGGCGGCAGCGCTCCTCCGGCGCCGACAGCGAGGACCTCGCGTACTGGAAGCGGCATCTGACGGGCATGCAGCAGCTGGACCTGCCCACCGACCGGCCCCGGCCGCCGGTGCGCACCACCGCGGGCGCCGCGCACCGCCACCCGCTCCCGGCGGACCTCGTCGAGCGGCTGCGGCACCTCGCCGCGGACCGCGGCACCACCGTGTTCACCCTGTTCACCGCGGCGGCGGCCGTGCTGTTCTCCCGGTACTCCGGTCAGCGGGACGTGGCCTTCGGCACCGTCACCAACGGACGCGGACGCCGCGACCTGGAGGACGTGACCGGCTTCTTCGCCAACACCGTGGTGCTGCGCGAGGAAGTCGACGACACCACCACCGTCGGCCGGTTCGTGGAGCGCGTGCGCGCGACCGTCCTGGACGCCTTCGCGCACGACGGGGTGCCCTTCGACCGCGTCGTCGAGGAACTGGCCCCGCCCCGCGACCCCAGCCGCACGCCGCTGGTGCAGGTGCTCGTGGTCCAGCAGACGGCACCGGCCCACCCGCCCCGGGTCGGCGCGGTGCGCGTCGAGGAGCACCCGCTGCCGCGCCCGGCCTCCCGCTTCGACCTGGTCCTGGAGTTCGCGCCGCGCCCGGACGGCGGCCGTGAGCTGACCGTCGAGTTCAACACCGACCTGTTCGACGTGGACACGGTCGCCCGGATGAGCCGCCATCTGCACCGACTCCTCCAGGACATGGCGGACGGCCCCCACCGCACGCTCGCCGAGCTGCCCCTGCTCCTGGAGGACGAGCAGAGCACCCTGCTGGAGACCTGGAACCCACCCGCGCGCACCGGGCACGACGACCCCGGCAGCACGCTGCCGGCGCTCTTCGAGGCACAGGTCGCCCGCACCCCCGACCGGACCGCCGTGGCCTGCGGCACCACGCGCCTGGACTACGCCGAGGTGAACCGGCGCGCCGACCGCGTCGCCCGGCAGCTCGTCGCCCGCGGCGCCGGCCCCGAGACACTGGTCGCCCTGTGCCTGCCGCGCACCGCCGACCTGGTCCCGGCCCTGTGGGGCGTCCTGAAGTCCGGCGCCGGCTATCTGCCTGTGGACCCCGGCTACCCCGCCGAGCGCATCCGCTTCATGCTCGCCGACGCCGACCCCGCCCTCGTCGTCGCCGCCCGTGAGACCGCCGACGCACTGCCCGCGGACTGCGCGCCGCTACTCCTGGAGGACTGCCTCGCCGACGCCGCGGACCTCCCCGAGGACACCGGCCCGGCACGGCCGCTCCTGCCCGACCACCCCGCGTACGTCATCTACACCTCGGGGTCGACCGGCCGTCCCAAGGGCGTGGTGGTCGCCCACCGCAGCGTGGCCGCGCTCGCCGCGTGGGTGGAGGAGCGGTTCGGACCCGAGCGGCTCGCCCATGTGATCGCCTCGACCTCACTCAACTTCGACGTGTCGGTGTTCGAGTTGATCTGCCCCCTCCTCGCGGGCGGCAGCGTCGAGGTGGTCGCGGACCTCGCGGCCCTCGCCGAGGCCCCCGACCTGCGCAGCGCCGGGCTCGTCAGCGGCGTGCCGTCCGTGATCGCCCGCCTCCTCACCGAAGGCGGCGCGGCCATCGCCTCGGACACGTTCGTCCTGGCCGGTGAGGCCCTGCCCGCGCAGACCGTACGCGATCTGCGGCGGGCCATGCCGTTCTGCGAAGTCGCCAACATCTACGGCCCGACCGAGGCCACGGTCTACGCCACCGCCTGGTTCGCCGACGACACCGAGCCCGACCAGGCCCCGCCGATCGGCAGGCCGGTGGCGCGCACCCGCGCCTACGTCCTCGACCACCTGCTGCGCCCGCAGCCCCCGGGCGTCACCGGCGAGCTGTACCTGGGCGGCGGCGGCCTCGCACGCGGCTATCTGCGCCGCCCGGGCCTGACCGCGACCCGCTTCCTCGCCGACCCCTTCGGCGCGCCCGGGGACCGCATGTACCGCACCGGTGACCTGGTGCGCTGGACCCAGGCGGGCGAACTGGAGTACCTGGGCCGCACCGACCAGCAGGTCAAGGTGCGCGGCTTCCGCATCGAACTCGGCGAGGTCGAGGAGGCCCTGCTGCGCTGCGCGGGTGTGGCCCAGGCGGCCGCCGCCGCCCGCGACAGCGAAGGACACCGGCGCCTGGTCGGCTACGTCGTCCCCGCCCCGGGCCGGCGCGTCGACCCGGACGCGGTGCGCCGGGAACTCGCCCGCGCCCTGCCCGACTACCTGGTCCCCGCCGTCGTCGTCGGTCTGAGCGCGCTGCCCCTGAACCCCAACGGCAAGCTGGACCGCGACCGGCTCCCCGACCCCGGGCCCGCCGGGCGCACCGCCCGCCACGTGCCGCCGCGCACACCCACCGAGCGGACGCTCGCCCAGATCTGGGCGGACGTCCTGCACGTGGAGCGGGTCGGCGCGGACGACAACTTCTTCGCGCTCGGCGGCGACTCCATCCTGAGCATCCAAGTGGTCGCCCAGGCCCGCCAGGCTGGCCTGACGGTCACGTCCCGGGACGTCTACCGCCACCAGACGGTGGCCGACCTCGCCCGCCGCGCGGACGCCGCGGAAAGCCACAGGCCCACCACCCCGGCCCCGGTGGCCGCCACCGGTCCTGCGCCGCTGACGCCCATCCAGCACTGGCTGTTCGACAGCGCCGCCGACCGGGCCCGCCACTTCGCCCAGACCCTGTCGGCGGAGCTGTACGAGGCGGTCGACGCGGCGGCCCTGGAAGACGCCCTCAACGACCTCGTGGCCCACCACGACGCGCTGCGGTCCCACTTCGCGACCGAGGGTGCCGCTGGTGCCGACGGCATGGGCCCCGGTGTCCGGTGGCACATCGACGAACGGGCCCCGCGCCTGCGTCTGGCGCGCCACACAGGTCCCGACACCGACGCGCCGCACCTGGGCCCCTTCGACCTGCGCGACGGCCCGCTGCTGCGCGCCGTCCTGCACGAGCGCGGCGCGGGGCTCAGGCCCGTCCTGCACCTGGCCGTCCACCACCTCGTGGTCGACGGCGTCTCCTGGCGCGTCCTGCTCGAAGACCTCGACCGGGCCTACCGCGCCCGCCGCGAGGGCCGCGACGCGGCGACGGCGCTGCCCGCCAAGTCCACGCCGCTGCGCCACTGGGCACAGCGCCTGAGCACGCACGCGGCCGACGGCGGCTTCGGCGACGAGACGGCGTACTGGCAGCAGGCCCTCGCGGGCGCCGAGGCGGCCCTGCCGACCGACGCGTCGGGCGCCAACACCTACGCCTCGGCCCGCTCGGTGACCGTACGCCTCACCGCCGAAGACACCGCCGCCCTGCTGCGCACGCTCCCCGACACCTACCGCACCCGGGTCAACGACGTGCTCCTGAGCGCCCTCGGGCACGTGCTGTGCGCGTGGACCGGCCACGAGCGGGTCCTGGTGGACGTCGAAGGGCACGGACGCGAGGAGCTGTTCCCCGACGTCGACATCAGCCGGACCGTGGGCTGGTTCACCACCCGCCACCCCGTCGCGCTCGCCGTCCCGCCGGACGCCGACTGGGACGCCGTCCTGAAGCAGGTCAAGGAACAGCTGCGCGCGGTGCCCCGGCACGGCCTGGGGCACGACGCCCTGCGCTGTCTGACCGGGCCCGGCGCGGCATCCACGGCGCCTACCGCGCAGGTCAGCTTCAACTACCTGGGCCGCTTCGGGCTCCCGGGCGCGCCGGACGGCCTGTACGGCGGACCGTTCCGCCCTCTCGAACTGGACGCCGATCCGCTGTCCGCGCGCCCGCACCCCCTGGAGGTCGTGGGCCACCTCGACGGTGACGTACTGGAGTTCACCTGGTTCTACTCCGACGCGCTGCACCGGGAGGCGACCGTCGCCGCCCTGGCCGCGCGGTTCGCGGACGCGCTCGCCGGGATCGCCCGGCACGCGGCACGGCCCGGCACCGGCGGCCGCACCCCGTCGGACTTCCCGCTGGCGCGGCTCGATCAGGCGGCCGTGGACCGCGTCGTGGGGGACGACCCCGCCGCGGTCGAGGACGTCCACGCGCTCACGCCCACCCAGGCCGGGATGCTCTTCCACGGCCTGTCGCAGGACAACCAGAGCGTGTACTTCCAGCAGGTGTCGTTCGTCCTCGACGGTGTCCCCGACCTCGCCGCCCTCGCCAACGCCTGGCAGCACGTGACGGACCGCACCCCGGTGCTCCGGTCCCGCGCGGTCTGGCAGGACGTGCCCGAACCGCTCCTCGTGGTGCTACGTCACGCGTCCGTACCGGTCACGCACCTGGACTGGCGCGAGGCGACCGACGAGGAGCGGCACGCCGCGCTGCGGGACCTGCTCGACCGGGACCGCGAGCGCGGCGTCGACCTGGCTCACGCCCCGCTCCAGCGCCTGGCCCTCGCCCGGCTCTCCGACACCTCCGTGCGCGTGGTGTGGTCCTTCCACCACCTGATCCTGGACGGCTGGAGCCTGTTCCAGGTCCTGTCCGACGTGTTCGCCCGCCACGCCCGGCCGCACGGCTCCGACGACGGGAGCGACCCGCTGCCCGTGCGGCGCCCCTTCGCCGACTACGTGGCCTGGCTGCGCGAGCGTGACGAGGACCGGGCCGAACGGCACTGGCGCGACCGCCTCGCGGGCCTCGGCGATGCCACCGCGCTGCCCTACGACCGCGAGCCGCGCGAGGCCCACCGCGCCGAGTCCACCGAGGCGGTCCGCGTCACCGTGCCCCAGGCCACGACGCGAGCCCTGGAGGACCTGGCCAGAACGGCGGGCCTGACCCTGAACACCCTGGTCCAGGGCGCCTGGGCGCTGCTCCTGAGCCGTCAGGCGGGCCGCGACGAGGTCGTCTTCGGCACCACCGTCTCCGGGCGCCCGCCCGAGCTGCCGGGCGCCGAGTCCATGACCGGTCTGTTCATCACGACCCTGCCCACCCGGGCCGTCGTGCCCCGCGACGGAACCCTCGTCGACTGGCTGGGCGCCCTCCAGTACGACCAGAGCGAGGACCGCCGCTTCGACCACCTGCCGCTCACGCGGATGAAGGCTCTCACCGAACTCCCCGAGCAGGCCGCCCTGTTCGACAGCATCGTCGTCTTCGAGAACTACCCCGTCGACGACGACCTCGCCGCCGCCCACGGGCTGCGCCTGAGCGAACTCGACGGCATCGAGACCACCAACTACCCCCTCAGCCTGGTGGCCTACCCCGGCGCGGAACTCGGCCTGCGCCTCGGCTACGACCCCGCCCTGTTCGACGCCGGCACCGTCGCGCGGATGGCCGAGTACCTCACCGTCCTGTTCGACGGCATCGCCGCAGGACCCGAGTGCCCGCCCGCGCGGCTGCCCCTGCTGACGCCCGACCGCCGCCGTCAGGTCGTCGACGAGTGGAACGACACCGCCACCGACATCCCCGAGGCGACGGTCGCGGACCTGTGGACGGCCCAGGCGCGGCGCACGCCCGACGCCCTCGCTCTCGACGCAGGCGCCGAGCTGCTCACCTACCACGACCTGGACGTCCGGGCCCGCGCGCTCGCCGCCCGGCTCACCGCCCACGGCGTCACGGCCGAAGTGCCCGTCGGCGTCCTCATGGACCGCTCGGCCGGACTGGTCGTCGCCCAGCTCGCGCTCGCCCTCACCGGCGGCGTCTACGTCCCCCTGGACGGCCGGGCGCCGAGCGAGCGGCTGCGCCGCATGCTCACCGACGTACGCGCCGAACTGGTCCTGACCGACGCCGCATGGGAGCGGACGGCGCGGGACGTGCTGCCCGACGGGACCGTGCTGCGGCCCGACCACGAGCCGGAGCGGGCCGCGCCCGGCACTCCCGCCGCCCCGGCCGCGCACCCCGACTCCGTCCAGTACGTGATGTTCACCTCCGGCTCCACCGGCACCCCCAAGGGCGTCGCGGTGCGCCACCGGGACGTCGCCGCCCTCGCGTTCGACCGGGCCTTCGACGGCCACGACCGCGTCCTCCTGCACTCGCCGCACGCCTTCGACGCCTCCACGTACGAGCTGTGGGTGCCCCTGCTGCGCGGCGGAACGGCCGTCCTCGCCCCGCCCGGGGACGTCGACGCCACCGTCGTCCGGAGCGCGATCACCGAGCGCGGCGTGCGGTTCCTGTGGCTCACCGCAGGGCTTTTCCGCCTCCTCGCCCAGGAGGACCCCGCCTGCCTGCGCGGCGCGCGGGAGGTGTGGACCGGGGGCGAGGCCGTGCCCGGCGCCGTGGTGCGCCGCGTCCTCGACGCCTGCCCCGACCTCACCGTCGTCGACGGCTACGGCCCCACCGAGACCACCACCTTCGCGACCCGGCGCCCCTACCGCGCCGGTGACCCGCTGCCCCCGGTGCTGCCCATCGGGCGCCCGCTCGACAACACGCGTGTGTACGTCCTCGACGCCTCGCTCCAGCCCCAACCACCGGGCATTCCCGGCGAGTTGTACGTCGCTGGGGCCGGGCTCGCCCGTGGGTACGCCGGGCAGCCGGGGGCGACGGCCGCCCGCTATGTGGCCGACCCGTTCGGGCCGCCCGGCGGCCGCATGTACCGCACCGGCGACATCGTCCGCTTCGGCGGCGACGGCGAACTCCACTTCGTGGGGCGCGCGGACGACCAGGTCAAGCTGCGCGGATTCCGCGTCGAGCCCGCCGAGATCGAGGCCCGGCTCACCGCGCACGCGGGCGTCGCCGAGGCCGTCGTGTCCGTGTGCGAGCATGCCGGGCGCAAGCGCCTGGCCGCCCACTTCGTGCCCGCTCGGGGGACGAGCGCGCCGACGGCTGGTGACCTGCGGGCCCACGTGGCCGCCGAGCTGCCCGACTACATGGTGCCCGCCGCCTTCGTCACCGTGCCGGAGCTGCCGCTGACCGCCAACGGCAAGGTGGACCGGGGCAGGCTGCCCGCGCCGGACTGGTCCGCGGCGGGCGACACCGCCTACCGCCCGCCCCGCACCGAGGCCGAGCGTGTGCTCTGCGACATCTGGGCGGACCTCCTGGGCGTGGACCGCGTCGGCGTGGACGACCACTTCTTCATGCTGGGCGGCGACTCGATCCTCAGCATCCAGGTCGTCTCCCGCGCCCGCGCCGCCGGGCTCGGGCTCACCCCGCGCGACCTGTTCCGTCACCCCACCGTCGCCGCGCTGGCCGCCGCCACCGGCACGGCCACGTCCGTCGCCGGCACCGGGCCCGTGACCGGCGAGGTCCCGCTCACACCCATCCAGCACTGGTTCCTCGACCCGGGACCGAGCCGCCCCGAGGTCTTCGACCAGTGCCTGGTCGTCGAGACGGGCGACGACGTCGACGCGGACGCCCTGCGCCGCGCCCTCGCCGCCCTGTGGTCCCACCACGACGCCCTGCGCGCCCGGTTCGCCCGGTCCGCCCGGGACGGGGACGGTTCCTGGCGGCAGCACTGCCCCGGCCCGGACGAGCCGGCCCCGGACCTCCTGGAGGTCCGCGACCTGAGCGGCCTGGACCCCGAAGCGGCCGGTGCCGCCGAGGCCCGCGCCACCGCCGAGGCGCACGCCGCGTTCCGCCTCGCCACCGGCCCCCTGCTGGCCGCCCGCCTGTTCACCGGCGCGCGACCGCGCCTGCTCCTGACCGTCCATCACCTGGTGGTCGACGGCGTGTCCTGGCGCATCCTCCTGGAGGACCTGGACACCGCCTACCAGCAGGCGCGGGTCGGTGAACCGGTACGCCTCCCGGAGCGCACCACGTCCGTCCAGGAGTGGGCCCGGCGCCTGCGCGCGCACACCGCGTCCGGCGGCTTCACCGACCAGCGCGCCCACTGGGAGGAGGTGGCACGGCACTGCGCCGCGCCGCTTCCCCTGGACACCGACACCGACACTGGTACCGCACCGGTCGCCACCACCATGGCCGACGTGCGCGCGGTCACCGTACGCCTGGACCGGCAGCGCACCGACGAGCTGCTGCGCAAGGTGCCCGGCGCCTACCGCACCCGCATCGACGACGTCCTGCTCACCGCTCTCGGACGTACCATCGCCGATTGGATCGAACGTTCTACCGTCGCGGTCGGTCTGGAAGGGCACGGCCGCGAGGACCAGCTCTTCGACGACATCGACCTGTCCCGCACGGTCGGCTGGTTCACCAGTCTGTACCCCGTCGCCCTGGACGTGCCAGCCGCGGACTGGGGGACCGCCCTGAAGTCCGTCAAGGAACAGCTGAGGGCGGTGCCGGACCGGGGAATCGGCCATGGAGCGCTGACGTATCTCGCCGGGGACGAACGGCTGACCGGCCTGCCGACGCCCGCGATCAGCTTCAACTACCTGGGCCGGTTCGACTGGTCGGCCGACCACGAAGGGGCACTGGTGCGCGGCGTCCCCGGCGGCCTCGACGGCGCCGACGCGCCCGACGCGGCGCGCCCGCACCTGCTCGACGTGATCGCCCGCGTCGAAGGCGGAGAGCTGGAGATCACCTGGCACTACAGCCACACCCTGCACCACGAGGAGACCGTCGCGGGCCTCGCGGGCGGCATGCTGCGGGCGCTCCGCGAGATCGTCGCCCACTGCTGCCGCGAGGACGCCGGGGGCCGGACGCCCTCGGACTTCCCGCTGGCCCGCGTGGACCAGGCGGCCCTGGACCGCGTCGCGGGCGACGGCCGGGCGCTCGCCGACCTGTACCCGCTGACGCCGATGCAGGCGGGCATGCTGTTCCACAGCCTGATGGACCCCGACGCGCGGACGTACGTCAATCAGGTCCAGCTCGTCCTGTGCGGGGTCACCGACCCGCAGGTCCTGGCCGAGGCGTGGCAGCGGACCGCCGACGCCAACGCGATGCTGCGCACCCGTCTGGTGTGGCAGGAGACCTCCGAGCCGCTCCAGGCCGTACAGCACCGCGCCACCGTGCCCGTCTCCCACCACGACTGGACCGGCCGGCCCGCCGACTGGTGCGCCGGGGAGATGGACCGGCTCCTCGACGAGGACCGGGACGCCGGGGTCGACCTGGGCGCGGCGCCGCTGATGCGCCTCACCCTGATCCGCCTGGCGCCGGACCGCGTACGAATGGTGTGGACGTTCCACCACATCCTGCTCGACGGGTGGAGCGCGGCCCAGGTCTTCGACGAGGTGTGCGAGCGGTACGCGGCGCTGACCGCGGGGCGCCGCCCGGAGATCGCGGACCGCGCGCCCTTCCGCGACTACCTGGAGTGGCTGTCGCGGCAGGACACGGCGCGGTCGGAGCGGTACTGGCGCGAGACCCTCGCCGGGTTCTCCGCCCCCACCGAACTCCCCAGGGACCGGCGGCCCGCCGAGGCGCACCGCACGTCGTCATCGGGGACCGTCGGCGCCGCGCTCGACGCCGGGACGTCGGCGCGGCTGCGGGAGACCGCGCAGCGTGCCGGACTGACTGTCAACACCATGGTGCAGGGCGCCTGGGCGCTGCTCCTGTCGCGGCACGGCGGCGGGGACGACGTCGTGTTCGGCACCACCGTCTCGGGGCGCCCCGCCGAACTGCCCGGAGTGACCTCGATGGTGGGGGTGTTCATCAACACCCTTCCCACCCGGGTACGGGTCGACGGCGGTCGCGGCCTGCTGGAGTGGCTGCGCGCGTTGCAGGCCGCGCAGTCGGAGTCCCGCAGGCACGACTTCGTCTCCCTGGCGCAGCTCCAGACCTGGAGTGAGGTGCCCGGCGGCACGAACCTGTTCGACAGCATCGTGGTCTTCGAGAACTACCCGTTCGACGAGGGCGCCCTGGCCCGGCACGGCCTGGCCATCGAGCAGGAACGCGACGTGGAGCCGACCAACTACCCGCTGAACGTGGTGGTCGCCCCCGGGGACATCCTCTCGGTCATCCTGGACTACGACCCCGGCCACTTCGAGGAGGCGACCGCGCGTTCCCTCGCGGCGCGGCTGCTGCACACGCTGAGCCTCCTGGCCGACGCGTCGGACGACACCCGCTTGGACGCGGTGGACGTCTTGGAGCCGGAGGAGCGCGCACGGCTGCTGCGGGGGTCCGCGCGCCCCGAACTGCCCCCGATCGCCCCCGAGGTGCTACCTGCCCTGGTAGAGGCCGCGGTGGACCGCACGCCCGCGGCGACGGCGCTGGTCGGACCGGGCCAGGCCCTGTCCTTCGCCGAAGCCGAGGTGCGCGCGAACCGAGTGGCGCACGGATTGATCGCCCGGGGTGTGGGCCCGGGGGACCTGGTGGCCCTGGTGCTGCCGCGCTCGGTGGAGATGGTCCTGGCGCAGCTGGGTGTGGCCAAGGCGGGCGCGGCCTTCGTGCCGGTGGATCCGGGGTATCCGGCGGAGCGGGTGGCGTTGATGCTGCGGGATGCGGCGCCGGTGGTGACGCTCGATGCGGATCAGGTCGCGG